>CAZCFU010000140.1:0-4377 GCA_964498005.1 uncultured Oscillospiraceae bacterium
TTGACGGCCACCTTGCCCTCCAGGGTGACGCCCAGGGCGTCATACAGGCGGAGCATGGCGGCGGGAGTGAGGTCGCGGGTAAAGTAGACGGTGGATTTCATAGCGATTCTCCTCATGTTCAATATAAAAGTCACTCATATCTTAGCGCAAGGCGGGCCGTTCGTCAAGGGGGCGCGGGACAGGAAATATGAGCGGATCCGTTTTAAATACCGTCGCATCTGGACGGGCAACAACAAAGACCGGAAAATCCCACCCGTGAAAGGGAGGGATGCGCTATCATCATTTTAGGCGCGGAGAAAAACAGGCTGACAGTACGTCAGCGGGAGCCCGTCACCAGTGGGTCGGTCAACGTCTTTGAGGTCCGGTTCGAGTTCTCGCCGGACTGGGAGGGCCTGACCCGGACGGCGGTGTTCAAGGCGGGCGGGGAAAGCCGCTCTGTCCCGCTGGATGGAGCCAACGCCTGCCCCATCCCCTGGGAGGTGCTGGCAAGGCCGGACGTTCCGCTGATGGCGGGCGTGTACGGCACCCGGGGCGGGGAGGCGGTCCTGCCCACCGTCTGGGCCGGACTGGGCACCATCCTGGAGGGCGTGACCGCAGGGGAGGACGCTCAGCCGCCCACGCCGGATCTATGGGAACGGAAGCTGGCGGGGAAGCAGGACAGGCTCACCGGCCTGCCGGGACAGGTGGTGGGCTTTGACGGCGCGGGCAATGCCGTGGCGCGGGACAATGCCGGCGTGACCATGGACGAGGTGAACGCCGCCATTCGGGCGGCTGTCGGCGAGGCCATCGAGGAGGGATATTGATGGAGCTGAGGACGCTTTTTTCCGGCGTCGCCGAGGCCATCCGGGAAAAGGACGGCACCACGGAGAATATCGCCGCCGCTTCGTTTCCGGAGCGTATCCGGGCCATTCCCTCCGGCGGGATCACGCTGGAAGCGCTGACGATCACCGCCCCGCCCCGGAAAACCCGCTATGCCGTGGGCGAGACCTTTGATCCCGCCGGGATGGCCGCACGGGCGGTGTTTTCCAATGGGCAGTCCCTGCGCGTTGACCATGAGGACCTGACCTTTGACCCGGCAGGGCCGCTGGGCAGGGGCGCGGATCAGGTGACGGTGGGCTTTCGGTGGGGAGACGAGGCTGTCAGCGCCGTCCAGCCGGTGACAATGGCCGACGTGTTCGGCGTGTGCTGGAGCTATGGAGAGCCGTCCTCCGCCCTCATCCGCCTGACTCCGGATACCGACCCCAACGGGCTGGTGACGGCGGCGGTGGAGGCTGAGCCCGTCCCGGCGGTGGGAGGGGGCGCGGGAAGCTCCCCCTTTGACGGCGTCCTGCCCTGGGCAGGCATGGAGGAGTATAACATTTCCGGCGGCCAGGCGGTATATAAGCGGGGTGACGGGGGGTTTTCCCGTGAGGAGCTGGACACGGTGGTGTATATCCCGGAGTTCTGGTATCAGTGCATCGATGACCCGGAAAACAGCAGGCGCTATTGGTATGTGTCTGCCGCTGCCGCCAATGGGATGGAGCGGCACCCCGGCAGCGGACGGTATCTGGGGCGGTACGCCAGCGGCGCGGGGTATGTCAGCAGATCCGGGCTGGCGCCACAGGTCAGCATCACCCGTGCCCAGGCCAGAACGGGCTGCGCCGGGAAGGGAGCGGGCTGGCGGCAGTATGATTTTATGTCATACTGCGCCGTGGTTCTGCTGTACCTGGTGGAGTTCGCGGACTGGGACAGCCAGGCGAAGATTGGAAAGGGATATGTCAACTTCAGCGCCGCTTCCTCGCCGGCTGTCTCCGGTGGGACGGACAGCATGGTCTACCACACGGGCCGCGCGGCGGGGGTTGACGGGCAGACCTGCGTGCAGTACCGGCATCTGGAGAATCTGTGGGGGAACGTGTTCCAATGGGTGGACGGGTTCAACGCGGCGGATTTCACGGCGTATCTGACCGCCGATCCTGACCGGTATGGGGACGACATAACGGAACAGGACGTGCCCGCCGGGGTGACGATCTCCAACGAGAAAAAGAGCATCAAGGCGTTCGGCATGAGCGCGGCGGCGCCCTGGGCGCTGATCCCCTCCGAGACCACGGACGATCAAACCGCCTATGTGCGGGACTATATGTTTGCGGAGGCGGGCGCGCGCGCGTTGTGTGTGGGCGGACATTTCTGCAGCTGGCCCAATGTGGAGGCGGAGGGGCTGTTCTGCTTTGACGTGAGCAACGCGCCGGACGCCGTGCGGAACTACATCGGCTCCCGCCTGCTGTTTGATCCCGGGAGGGGCGGGAACATCTGCCCTGAGGAGAGACCGGAAACAGGTGAGAAGTGACCACCGGGACGATTACGGATTTGAGGGCGGGCACATCGTCGAGAGACGATGTGCCCGCCCTGCCATGCCTTGTGTTGATAAAAAATGTCACCCCGCGGCCATTGCGCTGAACGGCTGCTAGATTCAAAGGACCCCATCAAAATCTGTCAAGCCCATAGATTTGTACGAATTGGGCAGGGGCGTTCCGGACTGGTCTGTTACGGAAGCTGCTTCCCCGCGGCCATATACAGCGCGTACCACTCTTCCCGCGTCAGGGTCATGTCAGACGCCTGACTGATGTCCGCGATCCGCTGCTTGCTGGTGCTGCCCACAATGGTTTGGATCCTGGCCGGATGCCGGAGGATCCAGGCGACCGCGATCGCGTTCTTGGACACGTGATACTTTTCGGCCAGCTCCTGGAGCAGGCGGTTCAGCTCGGGGAATTTATCACTGTCGACAAAGACCCCCTCAAACATACCGTACTGGAAGGGGGACCATGCCTGGATGGTGATCCCTTTCAATCGGCAATACTCCAGGATACCGCCGTCCCGAACGATGCCCGCGTCGTTATGCACATTGACGTTCAGGCCGGAATCGATCATATCGCAGTGCGCGATGCTGAGCTGAAGCTGGTTCACGATGATTTTATTGCCGCAGTAGTGATTCAGCAGCTCGATTTGCCCGGCGTTTTGGTTGCTGACGCCAAAGCGGCGAACCTTTCCCTGGCGTTCCAGAGTATCAAAGGCCTCCGCCACCTCCTCGGGTTCCATCAGGGCGTCCGGGCGGTGAAGCAGAAAGAGGTCGATATAGTCCGTCTTGAGCCGTTTCAGGCTGGCCTCCGCCGACGCTAAGATGTGCTGCTTGGAAAAGTCGTAGCACACGCCGGGACGGATGCCGCACTTGGTCTGGATGATCATGCGCTCCCGCAGGGAGGGGTCCACCGCCTTGCCAAAAATACACTCGGCCGCACCCTTGGCGTAAATGTCCGCGTGGTCAAAAAAGTTGATGCCATGCTCCATGGCGGTGTCGATCAGCTCTCTGACCGCTTTCGCGGAACCAAGGCCGGTGATCCGCATGCAGCCAAGGCCAATCTCGGGTACTTCCAGCGCCCCGTTTCCCAGACTGATTTTCTTCATATTTATGACCATTCCTTTCCGCTACGCGCCAAGACACCAAAACAGGATGAAACACAGGCGGCCAAGGCGCCTCAGCTTCTGCCGCAGTGCAGGTTTCGCCACTCCCCGGCGGAGATGCCCTCCAGCCGTTTAAACACCCGGGAGAAGTGGGCGGTGTCGGCGTAGCCCACACGCTCCGCGATCTCGCTGATGCGCAGGGCCGGATCTTCCATCAGCTTTTTCGCCTGCTGCACCCGCACCGAGTTGAGCAGGTCGTAGAAGGTCTGCCCCAGGTGGCGGTTGAGCAGCTTGCTCAGATGCCACTGGCTGACGTAGCAGTGATCCGCCACGTCCTGGAGCGACAGCCGCTGGGCATGGTGCTCCTGAATGTACCCCTGGGCCTGCCGTACCAGGAAGCTGTTGGCGGGCAGATCCTCCGCCCCGTCCGGCTCCTGCTCCGCCTCCGGGGGCAGGTTGTCCAGCTGGGCGGTCATGTGGGTGAGGGCCTCCTCGATCTCGTCCATCTTGGAGGGCTTGAGCAAAAACCGGGACACCCCCAAGCGGATGGCCTGCTGGGCGTACTCGAAATCCCGGTAGCCGGTGAGCACCGCGATCCGCATCCGGGGGAATTCTCCCCGCAGCCCCGCCAGCATGGTCAGCCCATCCTCCCCAGGCATTTTGATGTCGGTAAAGAGGATGTCGGGCCGATGCTGCCGGATGGCCTGTGCCCCGGAGACCGCATCGCAGGCGGTGGCCGCGACTTCGCAGCTGTAACCCGCCCAGTCCACCACCCGGCACAGCCCCTCTACGATCAAGGCTTCGTCGTCTATCAGCACTACCTTATACACGGCCGGCACCTCCTAAGAGCTTGTTTGATATCTCAAAGTATGCTGGATAACAAGGAGGGGACCGTCATTGGGCTGCGCCCAACGACCGGTCCGGCGGTCTGCCGACCGCCCA
>CAZCFU010000141.1:0-4369 GCA_964498005.1 uncultured Oscillospiraceae bacterium
CCGTGAGAGGTCATTACGATTTCATACATATCATCGTCGGCAAGATAGTCCTTGAAAACATCCAGCACCTTTTCAAATGTCAACATGAAAATTCCCCCTAAGTTTTAGAATTGATGATTTTGTTTTTCTCTTTTAGCAGTTCCCAGCAGTCTGTTCCGACTTCCTATTGTTATCCATTGGCCTACAATGTATAGTTTATCAGCGGCTACCATGTGCGTCAAATTAAATATAAGCTATTGGGGAATAATTTGTAGTCCTTTAGCTTGTAACGGAGGGCGGCATATGGATAAGAAACTACTTGGCAGACAAATCAACCGGGCCAGGAAAGACAGAGGGCTGACCAGCGAAAAACTGTCCGAAGCCTGCAACATCAACGCCACATATTTACGTCAAATAGAATCTGGCGCAAAGACACCCAGCCTGCCCATGTTCGTTTCGATCTGCCGGGCATTGAAAGTCTCCCCCTCCTATCTGCTGGTGGATATACTGCCTGATACCGACATTCACAATATGGATATGCTCTTAGAGCTGTGGCAGACGGCAACCCCCAAACAAATCAAAATTATCACAGCTATGGTCAAAAGCGCCCTGGATAATATCAACGAATAGCAATCTTCTCTATTATGCCCAATAAAAAAAGCGTCTCACGGTGAGATTCAATTCACATTATGAATCGCGTCTCACCGTGAGATTTATTTCTTAGTCCATAAAGGACAGCTTGCCCACGGCTGTGAAGCCGGAGGCGGAAAATTCAGTTATCACAATGTTATTCTGTCCGCTGGCGCAATGGCAAATCAGCAGCTTCCCCGCCTCGTTCCGGCCTACAACCACACCGATATGGGATGAATCCGGGTATAGCGCAAAGTCCCCCGGTTTGGCGTTGGCGGTCGATACCGCTGTCAAATTTCTGCCGATGTACCAATGCCCATCGCTGGGCAGGCCCACATTTTTCAGTACCCAGTCCAGGAAACCGGAACAGTCCAGGCCAAAGGGCCGGTATGTTCCGCTGGTGTCGTTCCCCGGCGAGGTCACTTTCATCAGCGTTCCCCAGCGGGGGTCCCAGCCGATGGCGCTGCTCTTGCCGCCCCAAAAATAATTGACTTTGCCCACCAGCTTACAAGCCGTCTCCACCACGGCCCGACGTTCCGGGGAAAGGTTGTCCGGCAACCGCTGGAGCACTTCTATCACCTCCTCGTCAGAAATGCCCAGGTTCGCCAGCAGGCCGCCGAGCACGTCCAGCTCACCCAGCAGCTCCGTTAAGGTATTGCTCTGGTCGGTGGAAAACGCATAGGCCATCCGCATATCGTCCGCGCTCTTGGGGGTGATGGTGATATGCAGCTTCTTTTCCGTCCACGCCTCGGTATCGTCCGTGGCCTCATGCTCAATGGTTTCTACGCTGGACGAAAGAGTACACATATCCCAAAAGACGGCCCGCAGCCGCTCCACCCGATCCGAGGTCAGGGCGGCCACGTCCATACTACCCGCGCCCATGGCGGTTTTACAGGCAAATACCGCCGCTACCTCCCGCCAGTCCGGGGCAGCGCCCTGGATGTCGATGGCGCTGTAGTCCCCCGCCTGCAAAACTTCCAGTTTGTCGGACAGTTCCATGTTGATCTGGTTCACGGCGGCGTTCAGCGGCACCGCCCCAGGGGACGGCTCATTGGCAAACAAAATACCGAAGGGCGACGCAATCACAGCGGCCACCAGGAAAATCACGCACATAGCGGCGGCCAAAGTGCCCCCGCCCACCAGGGCGGCCAGGGCGCTGATCAGCTCCTTCACTGTAGCCTGGGCCGCTCTTTTGGACAGATTGGCGGTGGCCTGGGCCGCCTTCCTGGATTTTTGGAGCATACCACGCTGAGCCTCCCGCTGGGCTTTCTTCCTGGCCCGGTCAGCGATCCCCTTGGCGGCGGCCTTCTTCCCCATGGGGCCGGGGGTGTTGGCGACAGGAACCGACTGTGCCCGGACGGTCTGCTTCACCGTTTGGCGGGTCTTGGGTTGGATTGCCCCGGCCTGGGGCTTCTCCTTCAGCACAGTGGAGCGCCTGGGGCGCTCTTTGATTGATGGATAGATAGATTGGTCCCCGGAGGGGAGATTTTTTGTGGAAGGGCCAGGGGTGGACGGGGGCCCACCGTAGTGGTGGGAGGCCGGAGCCTCCCCCCGGACGGTCACGTCCGCCCGGGGGTGGGTTAGCTGCTCCTTCCTCTGGTCTACCGCCCGCTGGCGCATACGATCCCCCGGAGCGGGGCCTGGCGGCGCAGCAGGTGTGTCCATCGTCCGGCCCGGGCGAGCTGAGGTATCTGCCCTGGGAGAGACAGGCAGAGCTTCCTCCCAGATCGTTGTGTCCGTCCGGGGGTGGGCAAGCTGCTCCCTCCGTTGGCCTGCGGCCCGCTGCCGCATACGTTCCCCCGGCGAGGGGGCCTGAACCTGGGGTGTGTCCGGCGTGTCCGCCGCCTGCCTGGGCCTGGGGTGGGTCGGTGTGTCTGCTGGGGCGTCCGCCTCTGGAGCGTCAGGGACCGGGGCCGATGTGTCCGGGGGCTGGCCCTGGGTGTCCGGCTGGTACTGCCGCTCCTTGATCTCCTGGCGTTCCTGCTTGACCTTGGACACCGCCATGGAAACACCCCGCTTTGCGTAATGGTGTACCTCAATGGCGCTGGCGTAGGTAGCCTGCTCCATCTGCTCCACGGCCCCGGTGCTGCTGTCCGCGCTGGCTGAGCCGGTGGTATTGGCGGTGCTGGTGATGTCGGTGATATTGTCGGGTATCTCGGTGGTGGGGGCTCCCCCGTCCCGCTTGCGCTGGATCAGCTCTTTTTTCAGCTTGGCCGTCATAACGCGCTGGGCCTGCTGCTGAGCCGTTCCGCCGCCTTTCTCTTTACCTTTACTCTTAACTTTATCGGTCTGATCCCGTTCCTTGATTCCGGGCATGAAATATCCCTCCTGTTAAAAAAGTAGTGGGGCGCGCCCGCTATGGACGCGCCCCGGAATTATGGGACAAGTGCTTCTTTGATCCCCGCCATGATGTAATCCGCGCATGGCAGGGCAATAGCGTTCCCCAGCGCGCGGTAACGCTGGCCGCTGCTGATTTCCTCCCCGTCCGCTCCGTAGCGGGTCCATCCATCGGGCAGGCCCATGAGCCGCTCACTTTCCAATTCTGTAGGAAAACGCACACATCCGCCCTCTGGATCGTCCTTGTACCAAAACGCGAAGGGATAGACTGTCCCCGCTAAAAGGGTGGGAAAAGGGTCAGTTGAAAATCCAAAGCTGTCTCGGAATTGGACATGGTATCGGTCTTTTGCCGCCCCCCGCATACGGAATAGTTGAAAGGGTCGGACGATGGGTACACGCCCCCCTGTTTCAATAAAAGGGCCTCGATTACAGCCGGGGGCGGACACCCCGCTTTCTCCGCCAGTCGGAGAAATTTGGAGCATTGAGCGGGGCTTAAACAGTATTTGGTGAGCACGCCGCCCTCCAAAATCGGCCACGACGAAAATTCGCTGCCGACGGGCCAGCCGGGGCCTTGCCCAATACTGGGCGTCCAGGAGCCGCCAAGCCAGATCGGGTACTCGCCCTCGCACCATTCCGGCGTTTGCCCATCCTCCAGAGGGAGGAATTGAAATGTCGGCGTCTGTGAACGCTCGGAGCACTTCTGCATAATCCAGCCGGTCATTTGATGAAAGGCTTCCCATGACGTTCTCCCAAACAGCGATAACTGGAAACAGTCCGTCAGTTGCATCCCTCATTTCTTTGATAATTCTGATTGCGTGAAAAAACAGGCTTGATTTTACCCCGGCCAGCCCTGTTCGGTTGCCAATTTGAGACAGATTTTGACAGGGCGAGCCAAAGGTAAGGACGTGGACGGCGGGGATTTTTCCGCCGTCCAGTTTTGTGATGTCCCCTAAATGCTCCATATCCGGGAAGTGCCGCCGTGTGATAGAAATAGGGGCCTTTTCAATCTCGCTGGCCCATAGCGGCACGATTCCATGACGGCGGGCCGCCAGCGGGAATACGCCAATACCGTCAAACAGGCTGCCTAACGTGATTTCGCTCATGTCGAAAAATGCGTCTCATGGTGAGATTTAATTCTCGCCGGGGGTGGTGGACATGAGCCGGTAGAGCTCGGTATCCCTGGGGATGGTGTTGGAGAACGGGACCAGGGAGCCGCCGATCCTTAACAGGCCGTGGCCCGCCTCGGCGTTGGTGATGTAGCCCATCTGCGTGTCGGAGATATGCAGCAGCTTGGCAAGCTCCACCCGGTCGGTGGCCGCCTGGTTGAACAGCAGCAGAAATTCCGAGTTCGCCAGCATGAGCCGGGCCGTCTCGGATTTCAGACATTCCTCCACATTCTGCGTGGCCGCCGTCATGATTCCGG
>CAZCFU010000142.1:0-4297 GCA_964498005.1 uncultured Oscillospiraceae bacterium
TCGCGGGGAACCTGATCGTTCAGGTGAAGGACAGCCGGATCGCGCTGGACAAAAGCATGGCAAACCGTATTATGGTCTAGAAGCGTCGAGCCGTTGTGAGCAGCACGGATGGACCGGAGCGAGGGCGAGCGATGGGGCCGCAGGCCCCAGAGACCAGCCCGAGACGAAGGGAAAGCGACCGAGCGCACTGACCGCTTCGCAGCGTGACAACAGCGAAGCGCGGAGCGCCCGTGAGCGGCGCGACTGACTGATCCTTATAAATCAGCCAGTATGGGAGCGTCATTCAGCCTGCGGCTGAACGATCGCTCCGGCAGTGCTTGCACTGCCCATCGGGCGGAGGGGTGACCCTCCGCCCCCTTTATTCCTCAATGAGGACAAGCTGCACCGGAATGTCGAATTCCTCCCGGGGCATATGCTCCACCAGCCGCCCCGGGCGGCAGATGCACACGGTGAAGCCGGGAAAATCGGCCAGCCAGCGGTCGTAGTATCCGCCGCCCCAGCCCAGGCGGTAGCCCTCCCGGTCGCACATCAGGTGGGGGATGAGGGCAGCGGCGATTTCATGCTTGCCAATGACGGGACAGGAGCCGTCCGGCTCCGGGATGCCGAAGCGGTTGGGGACAAGCCGGTCGATATCCAATACCTGCCGGGCCTCCATGCCCCGGTGGGGCAGACACACCGGCAGGGCCACCCGCTTGCCCATGTCCAGCAAAGCGCGGATGAGCGGGACGGTATTGGGTTCCCGGCCGGTGCCGTAAAACGCCATCACGGTGTCCGCGGCTTCCACCTGGGGGAGGGCCAGAAAGCGGTCGAACAGCGCCCCGGCCTCCACCTGGGGCAGGCCGGCGGCGTGGCGGCGCAGCTCCTCCTTGCGTTCCTTGACTGTCATTTGCGGTAGTGCAGGGCCGCGCAGACCTGGTCAGCGGCGGTGGTGCCCGCCAGCACCTCCACCAGGGCCAGGGCGAAGTCAAAGGCGGAGCCGGGGCCCCGGCCGGTGACCAGTTTGCCCTCGGTGACCACGGACTGCTCCATCATGGGAACCGCCCCGGCGCCGGCCAGCGCGCCCTCCATGCCGGGGTAGCATACGCAGTGGGTGCCGGGGGAGAGCAGTCCCGCCCGGGCCAGCAGGGTGGGGGCGGCGCAGATGGCGGCCAGCCACAGCCCGTCGTCCCCCATCGCCTGACGGATCAGGGCCATGGCGGCCTCGCTGCCCTCAATGGCGGCTACACCCCCCAGCCCGCCGGGGAGCACTACCATGTCGCCCTCCTCCAGCGTGACCTGCTCCACGGGCAGGTCGGCGCGGACGGTGACGCTGTGGGAGCTGGTGACGGTGTCCCCGCCGATGCCCGTCAGGGTGACGGGGAGGTTGGCGCGGCGCAGCACGTCGGCGGCAGTGAGGGCCTCCGTCGTCTCAAAGCCCGCGCCTAACAGAATATAGACCATAGAGCATCTGCCTTTCATTTAAAATATAGTGGTATTGTGTACCGTATTATGTTCCGCGGATACGCGCGCCCACGGCGGACACCAGGAATAATGGGAGCTTGGACATCCGTCCGATGCGGGAGGGCTCCTTCATCAGCCGGTACAGCCACTCCAGCCCCAGCTTCTGGAATTTTTCCGGGGCCCGCTCCACCTTGCCGGCGAACACGTCCATCGCGCCCCCCAGGCCGATGTACAGCCGCGCCCCGGCGGCTTCGCCGTTGGCGGCAACCCATTTCTCCTGCTTTGGGGCGCCCAGGCAGACGAACACGATGTCGGCCCTGGCCTCCCGGATGGCGTCCACCACCGGGCCGTCCTCCTTAAAGTAGCCGTCATGGGTGCCGCACACCACCAGCCCGGGATACGCGGCCCGGAGGTTGACCGCGGCCTGCTCCGCCACCCCCGGCGCGGCCCCCAGCAGGAACAGCCGCTTGCCTGTCTGAGCCGCCCGGGCCAGCAGGGCGGCGGCGAAGTCGATGCCGGGCACCCGGGCCCGCAGGGGCCTGCCCAGGATTTTGGCGGCATAGATGACGCCCACCCCGTCGGGGATGACCAGGTCGGCATTGGCGAGAATCCCGGCAAATTCAGGATCCTTGTTGGCCCGCTGGACGATCTCCGGATTGGGGGTGGCGGCCAGGTGGGGGCCGTCCTGTTCCAGCAGCTCCAGCGCCTTGTCCACCGCCTCGTCCATGGTCACATTGTCAAAGGCCACGCCCAGCACGTCCACCCGCATGGCGTTCCCTCCTTTTTGGCATAACGATCCATTTTGCCGATATTCTAGCATAGTTTTGGAAAAAAGTCCACCCATGGCGGGAAGTATTTACAGTCCGTTCATCCTCCCCGGCAGAATGACGGGAGAAACCGGGGGACTTTTGGGGAAATTGGCACAATTGGCCCTTGACATGGACAGGGGAAAGGACTATACTAGCGGCTATGAGTTGCGAAACTCGTTTCTTTGTGCCCGGGCACTTTGACGACACAAAGCGATAAAGTAAGATTTGGAGGAATACAGAATGAAAAAGAGTTCCAAGCTGCTGGCGCTGGTTTTGGCGCTGGCCATGGCAATGTCGCTGTCCCTGTCCCTGGCCGGCTGCTCCGGCAAGAATGCCGAGGACTCCGCCGCCCCCACCGGCGATCCCGCTGGGTCCCAGCCCGGCGACAACGATCCTGACGAGCCCGCCCCCGCCGGCAAGGTCTTCCAGGTGGGCATCTCCCAGTATGTCACCCATCCCGCACTGGACGCCGCCACTGAGGGCTTCATCGATGCCATGAACGACAGGCTGGGCGAGGACGGCTGGAAGTACGACCTCCAGAACGCCGCCGAGGATATCCCCACCTGCGGCACCATCGCCAACTCCTTTGTGTCCAAGAACGTTGACCTGATTATGGCCAACGCCACCCCGGCCCTCCAGGCCGCCGCCACCGCCACCGGCGACATCCCCATCCTGGGCACTTCCGTCACTGAGTACGGCGTGGCCTTCAACATTGAGAACTTCTCCGGCACCGTGGGCGGCAACATCTCCGGCACCTCCGACCTGGCCCCTCTGGACCAGCAGGCTGAAATGATCCACGAGTGGTACCCCGAGGCCAAGACCATCGGCCTGCTCTACTGCTCCAAGGAGGCCAACAGCCAGTACCAGGTGGACACCGTCCAGGGCTACCTGGAGGACATGGGCTACGAGTGCAAGCAGTACGCCTTCTCCGACTCCAACGACATCCAGGCCGTGTGCCAGACCGCCAGCGACAACAGCGATGTGCTCTATGTCCCCACCGATAACTCCGCCGCCGCCAACACCCCCATCATCGACAACATCTGCCGGGGCGTCACCCCCGTGTTCGCCGGTGAGGAAGGCATCTGCTCCGGCTGCGGCGTGGCCACCCTGTCCATCAGCTACTACGACATCGGCTATAAGACCGGCGAAATGGCCGCCGAAATTCTGCTGAACGGCGCGGACATCTCCACCATGCCCATCCAGTACGCCCCCGAGTTCGTGAAGAAGTATAACCCCACCATCTGTGAGGCGCTGAATATTACCGTGCCCGACGGCTACGAGGCCCTGGGCTAAACCATAACACGCGCAAAAAAACAGCGGGAAAGGGTCTTTCCTTTCCCGCTGTTGTGTGTTACACTGCCACAGTAAGAATATAGAAAGAGCACGGGGGGAACGCATATGATGAATTTCATCGGCGCGCTGCCGGGCGCCATATCCCAGGGCCTGATCTGGGGCATCATGGCCATCGGCGTGTATATCACCTATAAGATTTTGGACATCGCCGACTTGACGGTGGATGGCTCCTTCTGCACTGGGGGCGCGGTTTTCGTGGTCCTGTTTGGCAAAGGGGTCAATATCTGGCTGGCCCTGCTGGCGGCCCTGCTGGCGGGGATGCTCACCGGGCTGGCCACCGGCCTGCTCCACACGGTGTGCGGCATCCCGGCCATCCTGGCGGGCATCCTGACCCAGCTGGGCCTGTGGTCCATCAACCTGGCCGTTATGGGAATGACCTCCAATGTGGCCATCAATCTGCTGGACAAGGAGAATATGGAGCGGCTGCTGGTGTGCTCCCGCTTCCTGCGCAACTATGAGCTCTACCGCCATCCCATTTTCGTGGCAGGCATGTTCACGGCGGCGCTGATCGCCGTCCTGTACTGGTTCTTCGGCACCGAGCTGGGGGCCTCCCTCCGGGCCACGGGCACCAACCAGCACATGGCCCGGGCCCAGGGCATCAACACCCAGTACAACAAGGTGCTGGGCTTGGTCATCTCCAACGGGCTGGTGGCCCTGTCCGGGGCGCTGCTCAGCCAGTACCAGGGCTTCGCCGA
>CAZCFU010000143.1:0-4252 GCA_964498005.1 uncultured Oscillospiraceae bacterium
GCGTCCTGGTCCCCGAGATCTGGATCGCCTTTTCCGAGGCCAGCGGCATCCCCGAACTGCGCCGCACCACCCGGGACGAGCCGGACTACGACAAGCTGATGGCCTACCGTCTGGCCATCTTGAAGGAGCACGGCCTGGGGCTGAAGGAGATCCAGGCCACCATCGCCAAAATCGACCCCCTCCCCGGAGCCCGCGAGTTCCTGGACGAGCTGCGCACCCTGACCCAGGTGGTGATCTTGAGCGACACCTTTGAGCAGTTCGCCAAGCCCCTCATGGCCAAGCTGGGCTGGCCCTCCCTGTTCTGCAACACGCTGGAGGTCGCACCGGGCGGGGAGATCACCGGCTACAAAATGCGCTGTGAGAAGTCCAAGCTCACCACGGTGAAGGCATTGCAGTCCTGCGGCTTTGACACCATCGCCGCCGGGGACAGCTTCAACGACCTCGGTATGATCCAGGCAAGCCGCGCGGGCTTCCTGTTCAAGTCCACCGAGGCCATCAAGGCCGACCACCCAGAACTGCCCGCCTTCGAGGAGTTCCCCGAGCTGCTGAACGCTATTAGGGCAGTGCTATAGCACTGCCCTCCCACCCGCGCTGTAACGCCCATCTTTCATTGAAAAGAGGTCTTCGCCATGAAAGCTGATTTCGGCTCCCTCCCCTTCCGTCCCGCCGACATCCTGCTGCCCCAGGGCTGCGACTACGACAAGTGGGCCGTGGTGGCCTGCGACCAGTACACCTCCCAGCCCGAGTATTGGGATCGTGTGGAGGAGCGGGTTGGCCGCGCCCCCTCCGCCCTGCGGCTCATCCTGCCCGAGAGCAGCCTGGATGGGCCCCAGGTGGAGATGGACATCACCGACATCAACGCCACCATGGCCGCCTACCTCCGGGAGGGCCGGTTCAAAACCCTGCCCGGGGCCATGATCTACGTGGAGCGCGCCCTGCACAGCGGCAAGGTGCGCCGGGGGCTGGTGGGCATGGCGGATCTCACCGCCTACGACTACGAGGCGGGTTCCGACGCCCTCATCCGGGCCACGGAGGGGGTCGTTCACACCCGCATCCCGCCCCGGGTGGCGGTGCGCAAAAACGCGCCCATCGAGCTGCCCCACGCCATGCTGCTGGCCGACGACCCCAGCCGTACCGTCATCGAGCCGCTGGCGGCCCAGACGGGTTCCATGGAGCTGCTGTATGACTTCGACCTGATGGAGCAGGGCGGGCACATCAGGGGCTGGCGGCTGAACGAGGAACAGCTTTCCCAGGTGGCCGGGGCGCTGTCCGCCCTGGCCGATCCCGCCGCCTTCAACGCCAGATACGGCACGGAAAACCAGCCGGTGATGCTCTTCGCCATGGGGGACGGCAACCACTCCCTGGCCACCGCCAAGGAGTGCTACGAGCGGCAGAAACGGCTCGTGCCGCCGGAAAAGTGGGACGCCCTGCCCGCCCGGTACGCCCTGTGCGAGCTGGTGAACCTCCATGACGACAGCCTGGAGTTCGAGCCCATCCACCGGGTGGTGTTCCACACAAATCCGCTGGAGCTGCTGGACGCCCTGGTGCGCGCCTATCCCGGCGCTCGCCGCGGAAAGAACGCCGAAGGGGACGGCCTGCCCATTGGCTACGTGTGCGCGGATTCCCAGGGCGTGATCACCGTGCCCCGCTCCGCCGCCCAGCTGCCCGTGGGGGCGCTCCAGAGTTTTCTGGACGACTACCTCATGGATCACTCCGGCCGGGTGGACTACATCCATGGCGAGGACGTGGCCCGGGAGTTCGCCGCCCGGCCCGGCAACATCGCCTTCCTCCTGCCCCCCATGGACAAGGAGGCGCTGTTCCCCTCCGTCATCCATGACGGCGTTCTCCCCCGCAAAACCTTCTCTATGGGCGAGGCCCACGATAAGCGCTTCTATCTGGAAGCCCGGAGAATTCGCTGAAAAGGGGAATCCGACCGTGAACGTATATCATATGAGTGAAACCCTGCGCCTTGGCGATGAGCTGATCCCCGACCACCAGCACTGTATCAATCTGGCCCAGCCCTTTACCCAGGCCCTGGAACGGAACGAAGACTGCTTCTATTCCATGGTACTGTGCGGCAAATACCTCCGGTCCGTGCTGGGCAGATCCGGGCTGCGGGAGTGGTCCAACTTCGCCAAATGGTCTGTGGAAGGCGCTTTTGAATACATCCGCAAAACGGAATTTCCCGATCTTCCCAGCCGCCTCCACTGCAATTACTTTTACGACAGCCTGCCATGCTGCAAGCTTCTGTTCGACTATGATTGGGGCGAGGCGTCCCCGGAGGAGCAGGCCGCGATCCACCTGTTCGAGGTCGACTTGCAGGACGAACACCCCCTGCGGCTGGATATGCGCCTCTATGACGAAGCCTATGATGCCATGAGCGAATGCCAGGACGTTCAGACTGTCCTGGACAGCGCCCGGAGATACTTCGCCGGGGAGCACAGCGCCGACCCTGTGTGGGAGCTTTTGAGTGAGCGGCCCGCCAAGGCTGTGCGGGACTTGACGGCATATCTGAAAAACGAATAAAAAACCGCCCGGCCATTCCTGGCCGGGCGGTTTTCTTTACTTACAGAATGCTGTCGTCGTAGTCGTCCATCTCTTCTGGCTCAAAGCAGCGGTCGGCGCGCTTCTCCTCGATCTTATCGACGACGGTGTCGACCAGGTCCATGATCTGATCCCAGAACGCCACGATGGCGCACACCACGGCGGCCAGCGTCATAGCGGCGGCCACGATCTTCAAAATAAAGCGGGCGGTTTTCATTTTCGTACCTCCTTTGTCAGTCGGCGTCCCGGAGGGACGTACACAGGTGGGCCACGGCCAGGCAGGCCACCGACGAGGCCGCCAGGGCGATGGCCGCGGTTCTCAAGATAAAGCTCGCAATTTTCATAAGCTGTCCCTCCTCATATGGATGGTACTAGTGTACACGATTTCGGGGAAAATTACAATACGTATTTTGGAAGCCGCTGACAAAAAACTAACCTTGACAAATCGTCTCGTTTTGCATATACTGTTTAGGACAAAGGCAAGGACGGGAAGCAGTACCCCTCCCCCTCCGTTTCAGAGAGCGGCTGTTCTGGTGCGAGGCCGTAACGGAAGCAGGGCGAAGTCGTCCCCGAGCCGCGGAGCCGAAATTCCAGTAAGCCCCGCCGTCCCCCGCGTTAAGGGATTCGAGTGCCCCGCAAGGGGAATTCGGGTGGTAACACGGATCAAAGCATCCGCCCCGAGCCAAATACGGCTCGGGGCGTTTTCTATGGGAGGTTTGCTATGGAATTTGAAGTTCAGACCAGCGGCACTACAATTGATGACTTTGCCGCCTACTGGCTGGCTTTCCGCTGGAAGCCGCCGGGGAAAAAGCCGCCCAAGCAGGCGTCCCCGCGGGCCCGGCGGCTGGCCGGATTTGTGGTGCTGCTGGGAGGCGCAGCTATTTTTGCGCTGAATCTGTGGCTGGATGCACTTTCCACTCCCTACACTTCATTCATGGGTATTTTATTTTTCGCTGTGGGCCTGTTTGCCGTGATTCAAGGCGTTCCTGAGCATCCCTATTGGGTACGAACAGCCTGGAAAAAATATCAAAAGCGTGGGGATGTGTTCACCTACCGCTTCACCCCCAAGAGCTTCGAGGTACACGCCAAGACCAGCGACCACCGCTACGACTACACGCTCCTTCAGGAGCTGTGGGAGGACGAGGGACATTTCTACCTTCTGTTCCAAAGCCAGCACACCCCCTTCATGCTGAACAAAACCGGCTTCACACAAGGTGACCCAACAGCTTTTGCCCCATTTCTGGAGGAAAAAACGGGCAAACCAATTCGATGGGTCAACGGAGAGCGAAAAAAACTTCATTACAATAAGGAGAATCTGCCATGAGCAAAGAATTACCCAAGATCTATGAACCCCAGGAGGTCGAAGGCCGCGTCTACCGGGCCTGGGAGGAGAACGGCTGCTTCCGAGGCGTCCGTGACCCCGAGAAGAAGCCCTTCACCATCGTCATGCCGCCCCCCAATGTCACTGGCCAGCTCCACATGGGCCACGCCATGGACGACTCCCTCCAGGATATGCTGATCCGCTTCAAGCGGATGCAGGGTTACGCCGCCCTCTACCTCCCCGGCACCGACCACGCGGGCATCGCCACCCAGATCAAGGTGGAGGAGGAACTGCGCACTAAGGAAGGGCTCACCCGCCATGACCTGGGCCGGGAAAAGTTCCTGGAGCGGGTCTGGGACTGGAAAAACAAGTACGGCGCCCGCATCG
>CAZCFU010000144.1:0-4246 GCA_964498005.1 uncultured Oscillospiraceae bacterium
CCTGTCGCCCCGGGCCTGCCTGTCGGCCAATTCCAAGGGGCGGGCGGTGGACATCGAACCCTGTCCCATGCGTACCTGCTTCCAGCGGGACGTGGATCGGGTGGTTCACTGCAAGTCCTTCCGGCGCTTGAAGCACAAGACCCAGGTGTTCCTCCAGCCCGAGGGCGACCATTACCGCACCCGTATGACCCACACCCTGGAGGTGTCCCGGATCGCCCGGACGATGGCGCGGGGGCTGCGGCTCAACGAGGATCTCACCGAGGCCGCGGCCTTGGCCCACGACCTGGGCCATACCCCCTTCGGCCACGCCGGAGAGCGGGCACTGTCCCGGATGGTGGAGGGCGGCTTCCGGCACTACGAGCAGTCCCTGCGGGTGGTGGACCGGCTGGAAAACGAGGGCGCTGGGCTGAACCTGTGCCACGAGGTGCGAAGCGGCATCCTGTGCCACACCGCCGGGCCGGTGGCGGACACTTTGGAGGGCCAGCTGGTGCGGTTTGCCGACAAGATCGCCTACATCAACCACGACATCGACGACGCCATGCGGGGGGGTATCATCTTCCCAACGGATATCCCCGCCCACATCTCCCAGACCTTGGGCTACACCCACGGTGAGCGCATCGAGACGTTGACTATGGATATCATCCGCGCCAGCGCCGAGGGGGATCTCATCTGCCAGTCGGAGCCGGTGGCAAAGGCCATGGCGGAGCTGAAGGAGTTCATGTTCCAGTCGGTCTACTTCAATCCCCTGGCCAAGGGGGAGGAGGGCAAAGCCGAGGACATGATTTGCCTGCTGTACGAATACTATTACAAGCACACGGACAAGCTGCCGCCGGAATATCAGGACATTTTGATGCGGGAGGGGACGCAGCGGGCGGTGCTGGACTATATCGCCGGTATGACGGACACCTACGCCGTGGAGCAGTTCGGTGATTTGTTCATTCCCAAAGGATGGGTGGTCAAATGACAGAATACCTCGTTCCCACCCGCCCCTCCGAGACAGAGTTCACCGAGAAACGCTCCACCTTTATCGGCCACGTGTGGCCGGTAGAGACGGAGGACGAGGCCCGCGCCCGCGTCGATGAGATGAAAAAGAAATACCACGATGCCCGGCACAACTGCTGGTGTTACATCCTAAAAGACGGCCCGGTGCGCTACTCCGATGACGGTGAGCCCCAGGGCACCGCCGGACAGCCTATGCTGGGGGTGTTCCAGAAGGAGGGGGTCACCAACGTGTGCTGTGTGGTGACGCGCTACTTCGGCGGGGTGCTCCTGGGGGCGGGCGGCCTGGTGCGGGCCTACACCCAGAGCGCCAAGGACGCCCTGGACGCGGCGGGAGTGTCCGCCGTCCGCCGCTGGCTGGAGCTGGCGGTGGAGTGCCCCTACAGCTTTTTGGAGCGGGTGAAGCTGGCCTGCGCCGCCCAGGGCGGCATTGTGGGAGATATTGAATATGCCGCCAATGTTATCGTTCACGCCCTGCTGCCCGAGGGCGAGGCGGAGGGATTCCGCGCCCGGATGACCGAGCTGTCCGCCGGGGGCGTTGAAGCGGTGGAGCTGGGCGAAGTGTTCCGTGGGGCGCCTATTGAGCGGTAAAATAGCTTTGGGGAACCCTTTTGAAAAGTTCTGTGTACAGATCAAGCGGTAGATTCTCCAAATCTGTGATAAAATTGGGCAAAATTGGCTAATATCAAGAGGTGAGACCATGGCCATTCCCGAATCCTTCCTGGACGACCTGAACGGACGGCTGAATATTGTGGATGTGGTCTCCGCCTATCTGCCCCTGAACAAAAAAGGGGGCAATTACTGGGGCCTGTGCCCCTTCCACCATGAAAAGACCCCCTCGTTTTCCGTCAACGAGTCCAGGCAGATTTTCCATTGTTTCGGCTGCGGCAAAGGGGGAGGTTCCATCCGCTTCGTCATGGAGATGGACGGCCTGTCCTTTCCCGAGGCGGTGCGCAAGCTGGCGGAGCGAGAGGGGATGCAAGTGCCCGACGACAGCCCCGGGGACGGGGCATGGAGGGAGAAGCGCCGCCGGGTGCTGGAGCTGAACCGTGAAGCCGCCCGGTTCTACCGCTCCATGCTGGCCGACCCAAGGGGGGAGGCGGTGGCGTCCTACATCCGGGACAAGCGGCGCATCAGCCCCAAATTTTCTGCCAGGTTCGGTCTGGGGGCCGCCCCGGAAGGCTGGAACAGCCTTATCACCGCCATGCGGGACAAGGGCTACGACAAGGCGGATCTCATCGACGCTGGGTTAGCCGTGGCGGGGAAAAACGGCGGCGTGTACGACAAATACCGCAACCGCCTGATGCTCCCCGTCATCGACACCCGGGGGGATGTGATCGGTTTCACCAGCCGGGTGATGGACGATTCCACGCCCAAATACCTGAACACTCCGGAGACCGCCATTTTTAAAAAGCGTTCTATCCTGTATGGACTCAACTACGCGAGAAATACCAAGCGCCCCAACTTCATCCTGGTAGAGGGCAACATCGACGTCATCACCCTCCATCAGGCGGGCTTTGACAACACGGTGGCCACGATGGGTACGGCCCTCACCGAGGAGCACATCCGCCTGCTGGAGCGGTACACAAAGGAACTGGTGCTGTGCTACGATAACGACGCCGCCGGGGAGGACGCCACCCAGCGGGCCATCGCCCTGATGAAGAAATCGGAGCTGTCTGTCAAGGTGCTCCGCCTGCCCCGCCGCCGGACGGCGGAGGGCGAACTGGTGAAGCAGGACGCAGACGATTTTATCAAAAATCACGGCTCCGGGGCCTTTGAGGATTTGATGGATCAAAGCGCCAACTCGGCGGAATACCGCCTGGGCGCGGTGCAGGCTCAGTTTGATCTGAGCCGGGATGACCAGCGGGCGCAGTACCTGCTGGCCGCGGCGGAGGTGGTGGCCGGGCTCCCAAGTCCCGTAGAGCGGGAGATCTACGCCGGCCGGTGCGCCGAGACGGCCAAGGTATCCAAGGAGGCAGTGCTTCAGGAAGTGGAACGCCTGCGGAAAAAGCAGCGCTGGCAGGCCAGGAAGCAGGAGGAGCGGCAGAGCCTCGTCCCCACACGCCAGCTCCAGCCCAAAGACCGGAGTCTGCGGTATGCCAACGTCCGCTCCGCCCGCGCGGAAGAGGGTGTGCTGCGGGTGGTGCTGCTGGACGGGGAGTTCTTCCGGGAGCTGGACGATCTCACGCCGGAGCACTTTTCCTCGCCGCTGCTGGGCCGCGCGTTCGCCCTGCTGCGGGAGCGGTGGCAGGCTGGCAGAAGCGTCACCTTCGCGGCGCTGGAGGGGCGGTTCACCCCGGAGGAGATGGATCAGCTTTCCGCCGCCGTCCATGAGCCTCAGCCCCGGAATACCGCCGGGGCGGCGCTGGAGGACTATAAGCGGGTGATCCTGCTGGAGCACAGCAGGACTGACATATCAGATGAGAAAGATTTGGACGATCTCAAACAGGTACTCAAACAGAAAAAAGGCTTTGGAGGATGAATGACCATGAGCGACAAAAAAAAGACAGTGAAAAAGCCGGAGGCGGCACCCCATACCCAGGCGAGCCCGGAGAAGCTGGAGGCGGCTAAGGCGGAGCTCGGCAAGATGATCGAGGGCGTCCAGAATGGCGAGAAGCTGCTGGAGCTGGTGGAGACCGGCTATAAAAAGGGCAAACTGTCCTCCAATGAGATGATGGAGACGCTGGACTCCATCAACCTGGAGAGCGACCAGATGGACAAGGTGTACGACGTGCTGGAGAACCTGGGCATCGACACCGCCGGAGAGGAGTTCCCCCTGGAGCTGGATGACGACGGTGTGATCCCGCCCGCCGCCGAATTGGAGGAGATTCCGGAAGAGGAGATCGTGGACCCCAACACGCTGGTGGACTCCTTCGCCATCGACGACCCGGTGCGGATGTATTTGAAGGAGATCGGCAAGGTGGACCTGCTCACCCCCGAGCGGGAGGTGGAGCTGGCCCAGGCCATGGGGGCCGGGGCGGCGGCCCAGGAGCAGCTGGCCGAGCTGGAGAAGTCCGGCGAGCCCATCCCGGAGGAGACCTTGAAGGAGCTGAAAAAGGCCATCAAGGGCGGCGAGCGGGCCAAGCAGCAGCTGGCGGAGGCCAATCTGCGCCTGGTGGTGTCCATTGCCAAGCGGTATGTGGGCCGGGGAATGCTGTTCCTGGATTTGATTCAGGAGGGTAACCTGGGCCTCATCAAGGCGGTGGAGAAGTTTGACTACACCAAGGGCTACAAGTTCTCCACCTAC
>CAZCFU010000145.1:0-4237 GCA_964498005.1 uncultured Oscillospiraceae bacterium
TGGTGGCGGAGGGCGCGTGGTAGGAGGGCAGCTCCATGACGAAGGGGGCGGGCTCCCCGGCGAAGGCTTTGAACTTCTTCAGGATGATGCCGGAGATAATCACCGCCGCCACGCCGATGAAGTAGGCGGAGGTGGCCACCAGCGTCTTGTTGCCGCCGAACAGAGCCACGGCGAACATGGCGATGATGGGCATTTTCGCGCCGCAGGGGATGAAGCAGGTAGTCATGATAGTCATTTTGCGGTCCCGGTCCTGCTCGATGGTACGGGAGGCCATAACGCCCGGCACGCCGCAGCCGGTGGCCACCAGCATGGGGATGAAGGACTTACCGCTCAGGCCGAACCGGCGGAAGATGCGGTCCATGATGAACGCCACGCGGGCCATGTAGCCCACATCTTCCAATATAGCCAGCAGCAGGAACAGCACCAGCATCTGGGGCACGAAGCCCAGCACCGCACCCACGCCGCCCACGATGCCGTCCAGCACCAGGGACTTGACCCCATCATTGCAGTTGATGGCATCCAGCCCACCCTCTATGAGCGCGGGGATGCCGGGTACCCACACGCCGTACTCGGTGGGATCAGGCTCCTCCACCTCAAGGGCCTCATTGTAGGCGACCTCGTCAACAACAACTACATCGGTGTCACCGGTTTCGTCGTCATAGAAGTAGACCTCGGTGTCGCCAGCTTTATAGGCCTCGATGATGGCCTCGGCCTCCTCAAACTCGCCGGAGGCGTCCTCCCAGCCGTCCACATCGGAGACGAAGGGAACCAGCCAGCCGTCGCCGAACACGCCGTCGTTGGCCCAGTCGGTGAGATGGGTGCCGATGGACACCGCGAAATCACCCATGGCGATGGCGTAAATCAGGAACATGACGCACACAAAAATGGGCAGGGCCAGGATGCGGTTGGTGACGATCTGGTCGATCTTATCGGAGATGGTCAGGGAATTTTTCGCTGCCTTCTTCACCACCGCCTTATGTACCACGCCGCTGATATAGGCGTAGCGCTGGTTGGTGATGATGGACTCCGCGTCATCGTCCAGTTCGTTCTCACAGTCTACAATATGTTCCTCAAGATGTGCCTTCAAATCGGGGTCGAAATTCAGCTCCTCCATCACCTTTTCGTCCCGCTCGAACACCTTGATGGCGTACCAGCGCAGATAGCGGTCGCTGACCTTGCCCTGGATGGACTCCTCGATGTGGGCGATGGCGTGCTCCACGCTGCCGGTGAACACGTGGGGCAGCTCCCCCGCCTTGTGGGCCTGGGCCAGGGCCATGGCCTTCTCAGCGGCCTCTACCCCGCCCTCACCCTTCAAAGCGGACATCTCCACGACCTCACAGCCCAGGGCTTTGCCCAGCTTGGTCAGGTCGATCTTGTCGCCGTTCTTGCGCACTAGGTCGATCATGTTCACCGCCACCACCACGGGCAGGCCCAGCTCGATGAGCTGGGTGGTGAGGTACAGGTTGCGCTCGATGTTGGTGCCGTCTACGATGTTCAGGATGGCGTCGGGCTGTTCCTTCACCAGGTAGTTACGGGCCACTACTTCCTCCAGCGTGTAGGGAGACAGGGAGTAAATGCCGGGCAGATCCTGAATGACCACTTCCTTGTGTCCCTTCAGCTTGCCCTCCTTCTTCTCCACGGTGACGCCGGGCCAGTTGCCTACGTATTGATTGGAGCCGGTCAGGGCGTTGAACAACGTGGTTTTGCCGCAGTTCGGGTTGCCCGCCAGCGCGATTTTGATATCCATGGTTTGATTCTCCTCTCCTTTGTCCGATTACATCCAGACCTTATATTAGCGGTTGCTAACCTGTGGCCAAAAGTTTTATGCGATCTCAATCATTTCCGCGTCCGCCTTACGCACGGAAAGCTCGTAGCCCCTCACGTTGAGCTCCATGGGATCGCCCAGCGGAGCCACCTTGCGCACGTAGATCTCCACGCCCTTGGTGATGCCCATGTCCATGATGCGGCGCTTCACCGCGCCCTCCCCATGGAGCCGGGCCACGGTGACGGTCTCGCCCACCTTGGCGTCTTTCAGTGTCTTCATATTCCCTCTCCTTCCTATCAAATCATGATTCTGTTGGCCATGCTCCGATCCAGCGCGATGCGGCTCTCCTTCACCTGTACGATCAGGCTGCCCGCCATCTCGCTGACCACGGTGACCGTCTCCCCCACCACGAAGCCCAGCTCCGCCAGGTGCTGACGGATCTCGTCCTTGCCGGTGATTTTGAATATGGTGGCCTCCTCGCCGGATTTTGCCATTGTCAGCGGCATCATATCGCTCCCCCTCTTTAGTTAGGTTTCGCTAACATTTTTATCGTGGCCAGTTTACCACAGCTAACCGCCGTTGTCAATAGCTAACTCAAAATTTTTAAACAGCCGGGGCATTTGCCCCGGCTGTGTCTCATCCCTTCAAAAATACATCGTAAATGTTTTCCTCGGTAAAGTCATACCATACTGCATCGGGTTTGGCGTCCTGGGCGGCCAACACCGTTTCAAACTCCGCCTTGGTAGCCTCCTGGTGATTCACCAAGAAGCTGTCAAAATCTCCATGGTCGGAGGCACTGGCAGAAGCCAGGTCGTCGATGACATATCCCGTGCTGCGGAATCCTACTCTGGTGATACTCATCCAATCCGTTCCCGTAGGATCCAAATGCTTAAAGGTGCCATCTGTTTTCAGCTCCAAAAAACAGCTGTGTCCCGAAATAGTGGAGTTAAACGCCATGCCGTATATATTCCCGGCTTCTTGGTGCAGCAGCAGGTAGCCCCCCATGTCTCCCGCCACGCCACAGGCATAGACCAGTACCTCATCCGCACCGTCTCCGTCCAAATCCACCACGGCGAAATTCCAGAGCTTCATATACGTATCGTAGGGATCAAAGACGGCGGGCGCATCAACAATATTTGCGTGCCTTTCGCTATCCGCATAGGGTTCCCGAAGGATAAATTGCGAGCGTCCCAGCAGGACGGAGGCATATCCTCCATCCCCATTCCCTCTCACTTCCATAGCCTCCTTGAAGTCCCTCAGATTTTCCAGCAGGGACTTGGACGGATCCCGGACAAAGGCCGGTCCCCAGGCGTCCAGCCACCATAGGCTGTCGTACAGCCGCCCCTCTTTCTCAAAGGCGGACAGCAGATCCTCGTCGGTGTTGATGAGCTGGGTGCTGTTGGCCAGCAGCCCGTTGATCTCGTCCATAAAGGCGGCGATGGCCTCCGGGTCAAAGCTCTCGTGGGTCAGGCCGAAGTTGATGTCAAACTCAATACTGTTCTCCCGCACCACCTGTTCCTGCCCGTCCTGGGTCAGGGTGAACAGCTGATAGCTGTAGTCGCACCAGCCCTGCCCCATATAGGGGTGATAGCGCAGGAGGTAGTCCTCCCCGTCCAGGGTACACAGGAACAGGGCGTTGTAGCCCGCGTGGGCAAAATAGCCCTCCTCTGAGAAAAGCTGTTTACCGTTCTCCCAGACCTCCAGCCGCTGGCCGCCGTCGATCTCCACCACCTGCAGGGTCTCGGGTACACCGTTACGGTTCAGGTCGGCCACAGGATGCTCAGCATTGTACGCGGGCGGGGCTTCCCATCCGGATCCAGTGATGGGTCTTTGAGAGAACCTATCCCCATCGGCTACGTCCACATACATGAACTCAGCGGAGTGTTTGGCCTGAAATACCAGAGCGCCGTCCTCTACCCTGAAATAGTAGCGATATATTTTGTCCTCCATCCTGTCATCTGTGAGGCAAATCACATTGCCGTCCCGGGTCCATGTCCCCATACCGATAAAGCTGCTTGGCCCTCCCTCATAATAGGTGAACCACCCGCTCTGCGCCAGACGGATGGTAAAATCGGTGACGAAGCCGCCTGCGTCCCGGGCGAATAACACCTCGCTGGAATCATAGGGCCAGGGATCCTCTTCCGTATCGGGCTCCTCCTCCGCCTGCCCGAAGGCACAAACACAGGCCAGCGCTGTCACCAGCACAGCCACCACGACCGCCCATATCACACGCTTGGGGGCCTTGGCGATGCGGCTGATCCGCTCTTTGAGGCTCTTCTTGTCCCCCGCCATGGTGGTGGCGCACCGGAACAGGTCAACCGGCCGGGGCTTTGCGGTGACCAGGGCCAGCAGGGTGTTGCCATACCCCGCCCGCTCGCCGTCGCCCAGCCGCTTCAAAGCCCCCTCGTCGCAGGCCAGCTCCGCGTCCCGCTGGCTGAGCACCGCCGCCAGCCACACCAGCGGATTCCACCA
>CAZCFU010000146.1:0-4214 GCA_964498005.1 uncultured Oscillospiraceae bacterium
CTCACCACCCTGGACGGCAAGGAGCACCGGCTCACCGCCAACCACCTGGTCATCGCCGACGAGGGCCGGGCGGTGGGCCTGGCGGGCATCATGGGCGGCCTGAACTCCGAGATCGTGGACGACACCGCCGATGTGGTGTTCGAGTCCGCCTGCTTCGACGGCACCTGCATCCGCAAGGGCGCCCTGGCCCTGGGTATGCGCACCGAGGCCTCCGCCAAGTTCGAGAAGGGCCTGGATCCGCTGAACACCCTGCCCGCCGTCAACCGCGCCTGCGAGTTGGTTGAAATGCTGGGCGCGGGCGAGGTGGTGGACGGCGTCATCGACATCCTGAACAACGTCCCCCAGCCCACCGTGCTCACGCTGGAGCCGGACAAGATCAACGCCCTGCTGGGCACCGACGTGCCCGAGGACGAGATGGTCCGCATCCTCCGAAAGCTGGACTTCGGCGTGGAGGGCGGCCAGGTGTCCGTCCCCTCCTGGCGGGGCGACGTGAAGCGCATGGCCGACCTGGCGGAGGAAGTGGCCCGCTTCCACGGCTACAACAACATCCCCAACACCCTCATGCGGGGCCAGACCACCCAGGGGGGCTACTCCGTGGTGCAGAAGCTGGAGAACCGGCTGGGCGAGCTGTGCCGCGCCTGCGGGTACAGCGAGATCATCACCTATTCCTTCATCTCCCCCTCCTACTATGACAAAATTTTGTGGCCGGAGGATGATTTCCGCCGGAATTCCTTCAAGATCTTGAACCCCTTGGGGGAGGATACCTCCATCATGCGCACCACCACCCTGCCCTCCATGCTGGAGATCCTGACCCGCAACTGCAATTACCGCAACAAGTCGGCGTGGCTGTATGAGCTGGGCCGCATCTACCAGCCCGGCGGCGAGGAGGGCCTTGCCAACGAGACCAAGATCCTGACCCTGGGCGCTTACGGGAACGGCATGGACTTCTTCACCATGAAGGGGACCATCGAGGCCATTTTGAAGGATACCCGGGCGAAGGACATCCGCTTTGAGCCCTGCGCCGAGGATCACTCCTATCACCCCGGCCGCTGCGCCGAGGTGTGGAGCGGCGACAAATGCGTCGGCGTGTTCGGCCAGATCCACCCCCAGGCGGCCCAAAATTACGGCGTGGACGTGGAGCTGTACTGCGCGGAGCTGAGCTTTGACGTGCTGCTGGTCACCCACGGCGACGACCCGGAGTACGCCCCCCTGCCCAAATTCCCCGCCGTCACCCGGGACATCGCCGTGGTGTGCGGCGAGGCCGTCACCGTGGGCGCGCTGGAGAACGCCATCCGCAAGGGGGCCAAGGGCCTGCTCAAAGACGTGGCCCTGTTCGACATCTACCGGGGCAAGGGCGTGGCCGAGGGCAAGAAGTCCGTGGCCTTCAACCTGACCCTGCGGGCCGACGACCGCTCCCTCACCGGCGAGGAAGCCGATGAGGACGTGAAGAGCATCCTGGAGACGCTGGAAAAGGACTGCGGCGCGGTGCTGCGCTGATTATGCAATTTGAAAGGGCGGGGCAGAGATGCCCCGCCCCTTCTCCCTTGCACGTAAAACAACAAATCGAATTTGTGGAGGGATTCAAATGATAATTCGGACCTATGAAGAAAAGGATTTGGAATCCATGGTCAATCTGTGGAACGAAGTTGTGGAGGAGGGCGTCGCTTTCCCGCAAGAAGAATTGCTGGACAGCATAACCGGGCCTGCTTTTTTTGCATCGCAAACTTATACGGCGGTTGCAGAGGACGAAAATAACCATGCTGTATGCGGACTCTACATACTGCACCCCAACAATGTCGGCCGGTGCGGACATATTTGCAATGCAAGCTATGCCGTCAGCTCGGAGCACCGGGGGCGGCATATTGGGGAACAGCTTGTTCTTGACAGCTTATATCAGGCGAAAAAGCACGCATTTGCAATCTTACAGTTTAATGCGGTGGTTGAAAGCAATACCCACGCAAGGCACCTGTATGAAAGACTTGGATTTGTTCAATTGGGAACAATCCCAAAGGGATTTAAAATGAAAGATGGGCATTTTGAAAATATTTGCCCCTATTATCATGAGCTGTAAATTCCAATCCTTCGGGCCGCTGTCCATTGTGGACAGCGGCCCGGCTTGCTTAAATCTCCCAAAAGTGGTATACTAAATTATTCATGACAAAATTTTGCGAGGTGTCCCCTATGAAGCTCATGGTCATCGACGGCAATTCCATCGTCAACCGGGCCTTTTACGGCGTCAGCCAAACCCTGACCACCCGGGAGGGCCTGCCCACCAACGCCATTTTCGGCTTTCTGAACATCCTGTTCAAGCTGCTGGACGAGGAGCGGCCCGAAGGGCTGGCCGTGACCTTTGACATGAGGGCCCCCACCTTCCGGCACAAGGCGTTCGAAGGCTACAAGGCCCAGCGCAAGGGGATGCCCGAGGAGCTGGCCGTCCAGATGCCGGTGCTGAAAGAGGTGCTGGACGCCATGAACATCCGCCGCTACGAGCTGGAGGGCTGGGAGGCGGACGACCTGCTGGGCACCATGTCCCGGGTGAACGCCGCCCAGGGGGGGGACACCGTCATCGTCACCGGGGATAAGGATTCCCTCCAGCTCATCGACGAGCGCACCACCGTCAAGCTGGTCACCACCCGCATGGGACAGACGACCACCCGCAACGTCACCCCCGACGAGTTCCGCACCGAATACGGCTTCGACCCCATCCACCTGATCGACCTGAAGGCGCTGATGGGGGATCCCTCCGACAACTACCCCGGCGTGAAGGGCGTGGGGGAAAAGACCGCCATGGCCCTCATCCAGCTCTACCACACCATCGACCACCTCTACGACCATATGCCGGACATCTGCTCCGCCCCCAACGTCCCCGCCAAGCCCGGTCTGGTGAAAAAGCTGGCCGAGGGGGAGGAGAGCGCCCGGATGTGCTACGAGCTGGCCACCATCCGCCGCGACGCGCCCATGGACTTCCATCCGGAGGACGCGGCCCGCCAGCCCTTCAATGAGCCCGTCCTCTATGAAAAGCTGCTGAACCTGGAATTCAACAAGCTCATCGACAAGCTGAAGCTCACTCCCGGCTCCTCAGTTTCCGCCCCCGAGGCGGAGCTGGTGGAGGTTCAGGTAACTAGCATGGACGTGCTCACCGAGCAGGACTTCCAAGCGGCCCTGGCCAAATGGGAGGGTGCGGAATACGTCGCCGTCCTGCCTCTGCCCGGGCTGGCCGGGGTGGCGGTGTCCCTGCCCGAGGATGACGGAAAACAGGAGTATCTTTACGACATCCGCGCCAGCCGCTATGAGGGGGACTACCACGCCCTGCTGTCGGCGTTGTTCGGCCCCGCGGTAAAAAAGGTCACCCACGGCGTCAAGGAGCTGTGCCGCGCCCTGCTGGACGAGGGCGTCGAGCCGGGCGGCTTTATCTTCGACACCGAGCTGGCCGCCTACCTCTTAGACCCCACTGCGGGCAGCTACGAGCTGCGCAAGCTGGCCATGTCCTACTTTAAAAAGGAATTGGAGCTGAACGCCGCCTACAAAGACGAGACTGCCTTCTCCCTGCTGGACGACGGTCTGAAAGCCCAGACCGCCTGGTATGAGGACACCGCCTGGATCGAGGCGCTTTACGACTTGTTCAAGCCCAAGCTGGAGGAATTCGGCCTGATATCCGTCCTCACGGACATCGAGCTGCCCCTGTGTCCGGTGCTGGCCCGGATGGAGCGCGTCGGCGTGCTGGTGGACGGTCAGGCGCTGTCCGACTTCGGAAAACAGCTCCAGCTGGGCATCGACGTGCTCCAGGCGGAAATTTATGAGCTGGCCGGGGAAGAATTCAACATCCTCTCCCCAAAGCAGCTGGGGCACATCCTGTTCGACAAGCTAGGCCTGCCCCCGGTGAAGAAAACCAAGACCGGCTACTCCACCAACGTGGACGTGATGGAGAAGCTCCGCCCCAAGCACGCCATCGTGGGCAAGGTGCTGGACTACCGCCAGCTCACCAAGCTGAACTCCACCTATGTGGAGGGGCTGGGCAAGGTCATCGCCGCCGACGGGCGCATCCACACCAGCTTCCAGAACACCGTCACCGCCACCGGGCGGCTGTCCTCCACCGAGCCCAATCTGCAGAATATCCCCGTCCGCACCCCACTGGGCGCGGAGATGCGGAAGATGTTCGTGGCCCCGGCGGGCAAGGTGCTGGTGGACGCGGACTACTCCCAGATCGAGCTGCG
>CAZCFU010000147.1:0-4201 GCA_964498005.1 uncultured Oscillospiraceae bacterium
GCCAGCCCTACGGCCTGCTGCTGGCCTTTGGCCTGGCGGTGCTGGACTTCATCCCTATCATCGGCGCGGGCACCGTCATGGTACCCTGGGCGGTGGTCGACATGGTGCTGGCCCAGTTCAATGAGGCCGCCGCCCTCATGGCGATATGGGGGGTCATCGTGGTGTTCCGCCGGTTCGCCGAGCCAAAGGTTCTGGGCGACCAGACCGGGCTGTCCCCCATCCTGTCCCTGGTGGGCATCTATGTGGGCATGAAGGTGGGGGGCGTGCTGGGCATGGTGGTGGGGCCGCTGCTGCTGCTGGTGTGCATCAACCTGACCAAGCTGGGTATTTTCCAGCCGGTACTGGACGACCTCACGCTGGCCGCGGGGGACATCAACGCCATTCTGCGCTCCGGGCGGAGAGCGGACAAAAGGGAAGAGGACGAAAAACCGCGATAAATGGGGCCCGCATTCAAAAATTTTTCAGCGTTCGTTCAAAATCATTTCCGCTTTTTGACACACTCTGGACATAATTATGGCGTATTGTATGCTCAGCGACAGGGAAGCGGCGCGGAGCGGCCGCCCCGGCGATGAAAAGGAGAAATTTCCATGTACGATCAAAACGGTTTTGACAACAACGGGGTATACCACTACAGCTACGCCCCTCAGCATTCCGACCCCTGGGAGCAGCCCCAGCAGTCCCCCGTTCCGCCCCAGCCCCCCAAGAAGAAAAAGGGCGGCGCGGGTAAGATCGTGGCCCTGGTGCTGTGCTGTGCCCTGGTGGGCGGCGGCGCGGGCGTGGGCGGTGCGGCGGCCTTCAACGCGCTGACCGACAGCCCCAAAAACGAGGGCGAGACCATCATCTACCGCAATGAGACCGACCCCACGGCGGTGAAGGTCAAGCAGGCCGACGGCCTCACCCCCATGAGCTTGAGCGAGATCAACGCCGCTTACGCCGACTCCTGCGTGTGCATCTCCGTGCAGGCCGTTGTGCAGCAGGGGTACTACCAGTACCAGACCTCCGGCGCGGGCTCCGGCTTCATCATCAGTGAGGACGGCTACATCGTCACCAATTACCACGTCATCGACGGGGCCGTTGCCATTAAAGTCACGCTGAACAATGGCGAGAGCTATGACGCCAAGCTGGTGGGCGGCGAGGAGCTCAACGATGTGGCGGTGCTGAAGCTCGACGGCGTGTCCGGGCTCAAGCCCGTGGTGCTGGGCGACTCCGACGATCTGGTGGTGGGCGAGACGGTGTGCACCATCGGCAACGCCCTGGGTACCCTGTCCTTCTCCATGACCTCCGGGGCGGTGTCCGCCACCGGCCGCTCCGTCACCATGAGCGACGGCACCGTGATGAACATGATCCAGACCGACTGCACCATCAACTCGGGCAATTCCGGCGGCCCGCTGTTCGACAGCTACGGCCGGGTGGCGGGCATCACCTCCGCCAAGCTCAGCAACAACGGCCAGTCCTCCCAGGCCACCATCGAGGGCATCGGCTTCGCCATCCCCATCAATGACGTCGTTGACATCATCACCGACTATATGCAGTACGGCTATGTCACCGGGCGGCCCAGCATGGGCATCACGGTGGCCGAGGTGACGCAGGAATACCAGCAGGTGTTCGGCTGGCCCGCCGGCGTGTATGTCAACGATGTAGAGGCGGGCTCCTGCGCCGAGCGGGCGGGGCTGAAGAAGGGTGATATCATCCTCAAGCTGGAGGACACCGAGGTGACCACCACCAATGAGCTGTCCTCCGCCAAGAACCGGTACAAGGCGGGACAGACCACCCAGCTGACTGTGTACCGCATGGGTGAGGAGATCACCCTGACCATCACCTTTGACGAGCAGGTGAACAATACCCAGGAGCAGGGCGGTCAGGATCAGGTTCAGGATCCCGCCCCCCAGCCCACCGCCAACGGCGGCGAGTCCTATGGGTACGGCTACGGGAACGAGTATCCCTACGGCGGCTTCGGCGGGGACGACTACTTCAACAGCTTTCCGTGGAGCTACTTTTTCGGAAGATAAATCATAAAAAACGGTCCGTGGGCATTGTCCACGGGCCGTTTTTCTTGTCACGCTACGAAGCGGTCAGGCCGCTCGGTCGCTTTCCCTCCGACTCGGACTGGTCTTCGGGGCGCTGTGCGCCCCTGCGCTCGTCCTCGCCGTTAGGCGGCTTTGCCGCCCCAGGCCTAAGCGGGCCTATGGCCCGCCCACGGCTCCAGTCCAAGCTCCCTCACTGACCACTTCTCCGCGCTTCTTGTCATGCGCTCATCTCCGCGATTTCCCGCTCCGCCTCGCCCCGGGTGTCCGCGGAAAAGCAGAACGCGCCGTCCAGATAGACCTCCACATGACCTCTCACAAATTCCATCTCATACATTTGGGACACTCCTTTCAACGGGGATCGCTTCCCCTGTTTTCTGAGGTCAGTATACCCGATAGTAAGTCCCATAAACCGGAACTAATTAAAGCGAAGGGCAAAAAGGTTCCCCTCCAGCCTGTGGAGGGGAACCTTTTGCTATAATTGGATGATGGGCACGTCGTGGGCTGTGGCCCAGTCCGCCTCCCGGCCATGGCAGGAGAAGAGGAGGATCTGCCGCTCCCGCGCCTGCTCCTTCAAAAGCTCCAGGGCCAGGGCGCAGCGGGCGTCGTCAAAGGCGGTCAGCGCGTCGTCCAGCACGATGGGCGCGTTTGGCACGGTAAGGGCGCACACCGCCAGCCGGACGGCCAGGTAAAGCTGCTCCGCCGTGCCGGTGGACAGGGCCAGGGACGGGTGGGGAAGGGTATCTTCTGCCGCCGCCTGGGCGGAGAAGTCCCGGGCCAGGGTAAGCTTCGGCCAGCGCCCCCCGGTGAGCTTGGCGAACAGCTCCCCCGCCTTCTGGTTCAGCGCCGGGGAGAACCGCTGGCGCAGGGCGTCGTTGGCGGCGGACAGGGCCTCCAACGCTGTGGTGAGGGCGTCGTACTCCTCCAGCCGCTGGGTGAGCTGGACGTCCAGCTCACTCCGGCGGGCCTCGATGTCCTCGGGGCCGCCCATGTGGGCCAGAATGCCCTCGGCGCGGGCCAGCTCGTCCCGGACGCGGGCCAGCTCCCGCTCCGTGGCGCTGAGCTGGGCGGCGGTGGCGGCCTTGGACTGGGCGGGCGGATGGAGCAGTTCCAGGGTGTCAGCCAACTGGCCCCCTTGGGCGGCCATGTCGTCCACCCGGCGGCGGGCGGCGGCTTCCGCCGCTTTGGCCTGCTGGGCCGCCGCCAGCGTTTCCCGGTACTCTGCCGCCTGGTTCAGCAGATCGCCCGTTGCGGGGACGGGGACGGGCTGGCAGGCGGCCTGCGTCTTCCGGGCCTGACGAATCAGTCTGTGGCCATGGAACAGGCAATAGATCCCGGCCAGTACCGTCACGCCGGACATAGCGGCCAGCGGCCAGACGCCGTCCAGAAGATGAGTGACGAACCACAACAGCATCGGCACCCCCCAAAGACCGCCCATCAGCATCTCATGCCGCCCGCGGCTGTACCGTTTTTCCGCCTCAGTCCGCTGTGCTTCCCGGCGGCGGTTTTCTTCCTCTGCCGCTTCCCGCTCCGTTTGCTTCTCCTGGGCAAAGGCCCACGCATCCTCACCGGTCATAGAGCCGAATACCGGGTGGGGTTTGTCCTCCGGGAGGTTGGCTTTTGCCGCCTCCCACTCCATGTACGCCTCGGCGTAGCGGCGGTTCAGGTCGTGCCGCTCCAGCCGCGCCCAAATGTCCAAATTGCTTTGGAGTTCCTTCTGCTGTTCCTCCAGGCGGGCCAGCTCCTGCTCTGCCTCCGCCCTGCGGCGGCGGGTCTGCTCCATCTCCCGGAGCGTGCCGTCCAGACCGGACTTTTCTTCTTCTAATTGTGGGATCAGCCCGTTGGCCCGGTTGGCACGGCGGCGGTTGCGCCAATCCTTTAGAGTGCGCTCTACGGCGGAGTAGGACACGTCCTCCTGCCCGGAGGTGGCCAGCGCGGCCACTCGGGCCTCCAGTTCCTTGCTGGCGCCGATGGCCGCGCCCCCCTGGCCCACAAAGGCGGAGCGCAGATATACTTCCTTGCCCACCCCGGTGAGCTGTTCTCCTACGTTGGCGGCGGTGAGGCCGGGGACGGGGTCGCCGGAGGCGGTGTACACCGCCTCAAAGCCGCCGAAGGGATTGGCGCGGGTGGGGAAGCGGCGGATGGTGATGTCCTTCCCCTGCCATTCAACTTGCAGC
>CAZCFU010000148.1:0-4201 GCA_964498005.1 uncultured Oscillospiraceae bacterium
TGCCCTGCCGTGCCAGCCCGTCCGCAATCATGCCGTCTTTGCCCAAATCCACCTTCGCGTCCGCCAGCATGGCGGCGTTGCCCGCCAGGAAATCCGCGCCCTGGATGCGCCCCCGGACGCCCGTGCCGTGGACCGCCTCAAAATACTCCACCCCGCACAGCGGGATGCTCCGGTTGGCCGCCTCCTCCACGATGGCCGCGCCCAGGGGGTGCTCCGACGGCTTTTCCAGCGACGCCGCCACGCACAAAAGCTCCTCCGCGGTGGTCCTGCCAAGGGGATACAGGTCGGTGACCTTGGGCCTGCCCTCGGTGACGGTGCCCGTCTTGTCCAGTACGATTGTGGTCACCGAGCGCAGGTTTTCCAGGCCCTCGGCGGACTTCACCAGGATGCCCTGCTCCGCGCCCTTGCCGGTGCCCACCATGATGGCCACGGGGGTGGCCAGCCCCAGCGCGCAGGGGCAGGAGATCACCAGCACCGCCACGCCGGAGGTCAGCGCCCGCTCCACCGAGCCGGTGGCGAGCATCCAAATGATGGCGGTAATCAGGGCAATGCCCATGACCACAGGGACGAACACGCCCGCCACCTTGTCCGCCAGCTTGGCGATGGGGGCCTTGGAGGAGGCCGCCTCGTCCACCAGGCGGATCATCTGGGCCAGGGTGGTATTGTCTCCCACTCTGGTGGCCCTGATGGTGAGCACGCCGGACTTGTTGATGGAGGCGGAGATCACTGTGTCGCCGGGGCCCTTGTCCACCGGGATGGACTCGCCGGTGAGGGCGGACTCGTCCACCGAGGACGCGCCCTCTGTCACCACACCGTCCACCGGGACAGACCCGCCGGGGCGTACCAGCACCAGGTCGCCGGCCTGCACCTGCTCCACAGGGATCTCCACCTCCTGCCCGTCCCGGAGCACAGCGGCAGTCTTGGGAGTCAGATCCATCAGCCGGGAAATGGCCTCCCCGGTTTTGCCCTTGGAGCGGGTCTCCAGGAACTTGCCCAGGGTGATGAGGGTCAAAATAGTCCCGGCGGATTCAAAATACAGATCCATGGAGTAGTGCTCCACCAGCGCCATATCCCCGTGGCCCAGGCCCCAGCCGATGCGGTACAGGGCGGCAATGCCGTAAATGACAGCGGCGGCGGAACCCACGGCAATCAGCGAGTCCATGTTGGGGGAGAGATGGAACAGGGTCTTGAACCCCACCCGGTAATACTTCTGGTTGATGACCATGATGGGTACCGTGAGCAGGAACAGGGTGAGGGCGTAGGTCATGGCGTTTTCCGGCCCATGGAAAAAGCGCGGGATAGGCATCCCCATCATGTGGCCCATGGACAGATAAAACAGGGGGATGAAAAACACAAAGGAGGCAATCAGCCGGGCCTTCATATTTTTCAAGTCGTCCTCCATGGCGCGGTTGGCGGGCTTCGCCTGGGCCTGCGCCATGCCCTGGCCGGGGGCGGCGGGCAGGGACGCGCCGTACCCCGCCTTTTCCACGGCGGACACGATCTGCTCCGGGGTCAGCGCCCCGTCCCAGTCCACCGTCATGGAGCCGCCCAGCAGGTTGACATTCACGTCAGTCACACCGTCCAGCTTGCGCACCGCTTTGTCCACATGGGCGGAGCAGGCAGAGCAGGTCATGCCGGTGACGGTAAATTTTTGCTTCATTGGATTTCACCTCGCTGAAAACACATCTATATTATCTTTCCCAGCGCCGCCACCAATTCGTCGATCTTATCAGACCGCTCCTGGTCGCTCTGGGCGTTCTCCACGCAGTGCTTCAGGTGGGCGGTCAAAATCTCCTTGTTCACCCGCCTCAGCATGGCGTCGGCGGCGGTGACCTGCTGGGAGATGTCCATACAGTAGCGATCCTCCTCCACCATTTTGATGATGCCGTCGATCTGTCCCCGCGCTGTTTTCAGCAGCCGCAGCACCGTTTTCTGGTCGGCCATCATGGACGATCCCTCCTCGGTTTATATGATACCCCCCTGGGGGGTAGTGTTATCCTATCATGATACTGGGCTTTTGTCAACAAAAAATTCCCGGGTTTCCCCGGGAATTTTTCCGCTTATTTTTCCAGCTTCGCCTGGGCTCGGGCCAGAAACTTGTCCGGTTTGATGACAAACCGCTCGTGGGCTCCTCCGCCGATCTTCCCCGCCTCGTCATAGGCGGACACGGCAAAGGTCAGCTTGCGGCCCTCCACCGCGGTAACCTCAGCCTCCGCCCACACCTTCATGCCGATGGGGGTGGCGGCATCGTGGGTCACGTCCAGCCGGGTGCCCACCGTGCCCTCGTCAGGGGCCAACGCCCCCTGCACCGCCTGGACGGCGGCGTTCTCCATCAGGGCGATCATCCACGGTGTGGCAAACACGGGCACCAGCCCGGAGCCCGCCGCCTGGGCGGTGTTATCCGGCGTAACCACGGTTTCGGCGCGACCCTTCCTTCCGATCTCAACGGACATAGTCAATCCCTCCACTTTTTGGTTAAACTAAGCATACACCATCCCGGCGGTTTTGGCAATTTAAAAATATCTTCAAACCTTTTTCCTTGAACCTCTCCCCCGTTCCTCGTATAATAGGAAAAAACACGCTGGAAGGTCGCGGACGCCATGAAGCACATCCTGGTCATCGACGATGACATCCACATCGGAAATCTGCTGCAAGAAGCTTTAGAAGCCGAGGGCTACCGGGTGAGCCGGGCCTACTCCGGCACCGAGGCAGTGCTGGCCCTGGATCGGGGGCGGCCTGACCTTGCCTTGCTTGACTTGATGCTCCCCGGCCTGTCCGGAGAGGAGGTATTGCCCCGGCTGGCAGGCATCCCCGTCATCGTGGTCAGCGCCAAGGCGGATATCGACAGCAAGACCTCCCTCCTGCTGGGCGGCGCGGCGGACTACGTCACCAAGCCCTTCATCCTGCGGGAGCTGCTGGCAAGGGTGGCGGTGCGCCTGCGGGAGGCTTGCCTTCAGGACGCCTTTGCCCGAGGGGATGGGGCTCTCACCTTCCAAAATCTGCGGCTGGAGCCGGACGCCCGCTCGGTGTGGGTGGACGGGGCCGAGGTGCGGCTCACCCGGACGGAGTACGCCATTTTGAAGCTGCTGATACGCAGCCCCTCCCAGGTGGTCACCAAGTCCGCCCTGCTGGAGCGCATTTCCCAGGACACCCCGGACTGCACCGAGAGCTCGCTGAAAACCCACATAAGCAATCTGCGGAAAAAGCTGCGGGACGCCGGGGCCGGGGACTGCATCGAGGCCGTCTGGGGGATCGGCTTCAAGATGAAGAGCTGAAATCTCAACCATTTCTGAACTGTTTCCTTGACCGCTTTCTGGACGGTTTTTTGCTACCATGAGAGCATTCCAAGGAAACGGAGGCATTTTTATGGAATACGTACTTGTCACCCAGGGCCTGTCCAAGCACTACAAGGACTTCAAGGCCCTGGACGGGCTCACCATGCACGTACCCAAGGGCTCGATCTACGGCTTCGTGGGCCGCAACGGAGCGGGCAAGACCACCCTCATCCGGCTGATCTGCGGCTTGCAGTCCCCCACCGCCGGCACCTACGCCCTGTACGGCACAGACAGCCAGGAAAAGGGCATCGCCGCCATCCGCCGCCGCATGGGCGCGGTGGTGGAAACGCCGTCCATCTACCTGGATTTGACCGCCGAGGACAACCTGAAGGAGCAGTTCCGGGTGCTGGGCGTGCCGTCCGACGACGGCATCCCGGAGCTTTTGAAGCTGGTGGGGCTGGAGGACACAGGAAAAAAGAAGGCCCGCAACTTCTCCCTGGGCATGAAACAGCGGCTGGGCATCGCCGTGGCGCTGGCGGGCGACCCGGACTTCCTGGTGCTGGACGAGCCGGTAAACGGCCTGGACCCCCAGGGCATCATCGAGATCCGGGAGCTGATCTTGAAGCTGAACCGGGAGCGGAAGATCACCGTGCTGATCTCCTCCCATATTCTGGACGAGCTGTCCAAGCTGGCCACCCACTACGGCTTCATCGACGGAGGGCGCATCGTCAAAGAGCTGTCCGCCCGGGAGTTGGAGGCCGCCTGCCGCAAGTGCCTGCGCATTGCGGTCACCGACACCCGTCCCCTGGCCCGGGTGCTGGACGGCATGGGTGTGGACTACAAGATCCTGGACGACGGGCAGGCCGACGTGTTCGCCCAGGTGAACATCTCCCAGCTCAGCCGGGCGCTGGACGCGGAGGGCTGCG
>CAZCFU010000149.1:0-4198 GCA_964498005.1 uncultured Oscillospiraceae bacterium
CCCATGAAAATCGGCAATGTGGAGCTGAACACCCGGCTGGCCCTGGGCCCCATGGCGGGGGTGACCGACCTGGCCTTCCGCACGGTGTGCCGGGAGCTGTCGGGCTGCTATACCGTGTCCGAGATGGTCAGCGCCAAGGCCCTGTGCTACGGGGACAAAAAGACCCCCACCCTGCTGAAGCTGGGCGAGGGGGAGCATCCCGCCGCCGTCCAGATCTTCGGCTGCGACGAGCCGTTTATGGAGAAGGGCGCGGCGCTGGCCCTGGAGCGCTCGGGGGCGGACATCATCGACATCAACATGGGCTGTCCCGTCCCCAAGGTGGCCAATTCCGGGGACGGCTCCGCCCTCATGCGGGACCCGGAGAAAGCCGCGCGCGTGGCGGCGGCGGTGGTGCGGGGTGCGGCTGGGAAGCCCGTCACCGTGAAGTGCCGCCTGGGCTGGGACAAGGGCTCCATCAACTGCGTGGAGTTCGCCAAGCGCATGGAGGACGCGGGGGTGTCCGCCGTGGCCGTCCACGGACGGACGAAGACCCAGATGTACTCCGGCTCCGCCAACTGGGACTACATCCGGGAAGTGAAAAACGCCGTGTCCATCCCGGTGATCGCCAACGGGGACGTGTTCAGCGCCCGCGACGCGGTGCGGATTTTGACCTACACCGGCGCGGACATGGCCATGGTGGGTCGAGGTTCCTTCGGCAGCCCCTGGCTGCTGGAGCAGTGCGCCGCCGCCCTGGAGGGGCGGGACATCCCGCCCCTGCCCCCGCTGGCCCAGCGGATGGACACCGCCACCCGGCAGTTCGAGCTGGCCCTGGCCCACAAGGGGGAGAAGATTGCCTGTCTGGAGATGCGCAAGCACCTGGCCTGGTATCTCAAGGGCGTGCCCTACGCCTCCTATTGGAAAGATCGGGCCTGCAAAATCTCCACCCCAGAGGAATTCCATCAGGTGGTCGCCGGCATCAAGCGGGACCTGTCCGACCCGGAGGAAGCGGACCATGGCTGAGCGCGTCCCCTCCAAGCTGACGGCGGCCTTTCTGGCGGTGGAGGCCGTGATCTATGCCGCCTTTCTCGCCCTGGATCTGACGGGCCGAGGGGGGCAGACCATCCCCATCAAGTACGGCGGTATTTTGCTGTGCCTGGCCTTCGCCCTGCTGTGCGCCCTGCGGGGCGGCGACCGGCTGGTTCCCATCGCCCTGGCCCTCACCGCCGGGGCGGACTGGTTCCTGCTGGTTCGAAACGACTGCTACGCCCTTGGCGTCGCCCTGTTTTTGTGCGTCCAAACGGTCTATTTCCTCCGTCTGCGCCGTGCCGGGGCGAGGAGCGGCTATTTCCTCCGCTCCGGGCTGGCCCTGGGGACGGGGCTGGCGGTGTACGCATTCAATATGGCCTCCCCACTGAATCTGCTGGCGGCGCTGTACTTCTCCCAACTCCTCTCCAACACCGCCCTGGCCTGGACGCTGGGGGGGCGACCCTGGCGGCTGTTCGCCCTGGGGCTCACCCTGTTCGTGGGGTGCGACGCCTGTGTGGGGCTGTTCAACGCCCTGCCCCCCGCCTCCCCCCTGTATCCCGCCGTATCCGTTGGGATGTGGCTGTTCTATCTGCCCTCCCAGGTTTTGATTGCCCTGTCCGCCCTGCCCATAAAGGAGGTTTCCCATGAAGAAAACCAGTAAACCGCTCTCCATCCTCCTGGCCGTCATGATGGCCCTGGCCCTGCTCACCGGGGCCATCGCCGCGCCCATCCTGTGCCGCCCCTTTTACTACGCCCACATCGGCCCGCTGGCGCTGGAGGAGCGCACCGGCCTGACCCGGGATGAGATCAAGATCGCCTACGGCGAGATGCTGGACTACTGCCTGGGCCAGCGCGACCAGTTCTCCACCGGCGTGCTGAAATGGTCTGACAGCGGCAGGAGCCACTTCACCGACGTGCGGGGGCTGTTCCTGCTGGATCTGACCGCGCTGGCCTGCGCCCTGGGCACGCTGGGGGCGCTGGCCTACCTCATCTGGAAGGGCCGGACAAGGCCCGCCCGGCTGCTGGGCCGGGGGCCCGCCTTCTGGGCGGGATTCGGACTGGGGATCGTGTTCCTCATCATCGCCGCCCTGGCCGCCCTGGACTTTGACCGGGCCTTCGTGGTGTTCCACACCCTGTTTTTCCCCGGCAAGGACAACTGGCTGTTTGATCCCACCCAGGATCAGATCATCAACATCCTGCCCGAAGCGTTTTTCCGCGACTGCGCCATCCTGATCCTGGCCATTCTGGTGCTGGGCTGCGCCGCCCTCATCACCTTCGATCTCATCCGCACAAAATCAAAGAAAATTTAGAACGAACGTTTGACATTTCGAACGCTCTGTGTTATAATGCTGACATGAGCTAAAAAGCGCCTGTTGCAGACCGTAAGGCACAGCCGAAAACGTTCAGCGTCCCCCGTCATGGGACGACTTTGGAAGGAGCTTGCGCCATGGCTAAATTGACCCCAAAACAGCAGCAGATCTACGACTATATCCTGGCTTTCGCCGACCAGCACGGCTATCCCCCCTCGGTGCGGGAGATCGCCGAGGCCGTGGGACTGAAGTCCCCCGCCACCGTCCACTTCCACCTGAAGGGCCTGCGGGAGGCGGGCTGCATCTCCCAGGCCGAGGGCAAGACCCGGGCCATCACCATCACCGACCCCGCCCACGGCCGCAAGGATCAGGTGCCCCTGGTGGGTTATGTGGCGGCGGGCTCCCCCATCCTGGCCCAGGAGAACATTGAGGAGTACCTCACCTTTGACACCGGCGGCCTCACCGGGGAGCACTTTGCCCTGAAGGTCCGGGGCGAGTCCATGATCGAGGCGGGCATACTCCCCGGCGACCTGGTGGTGATCCACCAACAGCCTCTGGCCCGCAACGGCGACATCGTGGTGGCGCTGTTCGAGGACGAGGCCACCGTCAAGACCTTCCGCCGGGAGGGTGACGGCCACATCTGGCTCTATCCCGAGAACTCCAGCCCGGAATACCAGCCCATCGACGGCGAGGGCTGCTCCATCCTGGGCCGCGTGGTGGCGGTCATCCGCCGCTATTGACGCGCCCCCGTATGTTACCGTCAGGCGCCCCCGCTTTCCATGAAAGCGGGGGCGCAAGCGCGTTTAGGCGGAGGGGCAAATCATAAAAAAGGGTTGCAACCCAAGCGGTTATCAGGTAAAATATTCAATTGCGAAAGGGATGGGCGCCCGCGGCCGTTAAAGCGTTACCCGGCCGAGCCGGGCCGTGTTCCACGCCCGTCCGATTGACCAAAATCCATTGAGAAAGGGGATTTCACAACGTGAGAACAGCGGGAATCCTGATGCCTATCTCCTCTCTGCCCTCCCCTTACGGGATCGGTACGCTGGGCGCGGCCGCCCGGGAATTCGCGGACTTTCTGGCGGCGGCGGGACAGACCTACTGGCAGGTCCTGCCCATCTGTCCCACCAGCTACGGCGACTCCCCCTACCAGTCCTTCTCCTCCTTTGCCGGCAACCCCTATTTCATCGACCTGGACGATCTGGCGGCGGACGGGCTGCTGGAGCCGGACGAATACCAGGGCCTGGACTGGGGCGGCGACCCGCAGAGCGTGGATTATGGCCTGATGTACATCACCCGGTACCCGGTGCTGAAAAAGGCGGCCCGCCGTTTGCTGGCCGATCCGCCCCGTGAGTACGAAATGTTCCGCAAGACCTCTACCTGGCTGGACGATTACGCCCTGTTCATGGCCTTGAAGGACAAGCACGGCGGCGCGTCCTGGTTCACCTGGGAGCCGGACATCCGGCTGCGCCGCAAGTCCGCCCTGGCCGCCGCCAAAAAGGAGCTGGCGGACGAGGTCGACTTCTGGAAAGCGGTCCAGTACCTGTTCATCCGCCAGTGGAACGCCTTAAAGTCCTATGTCAACGGGCTGGGGATCTCCATCATCGGCGACGTGCCCATCTATGTATCCGGGGACAGCGCCGATGTCTGGGCCAACCCCGATCAATTCCAGCTGGATGAGAACGGCCTGCCCACCGAGGTGGCGGGCTGTCCCCCCGACGGATTCTCCGCCGACGGCCAGCTGTGGGGCAACCCGCTGTTCAACTGGGAGCGGATGAAGCAAGACGGCTACCAGTGGTGGCTGCGGCGGATCGCGTTCCAATTCCAGCTCTACGACACCCTGCGCATCGACCACTTCCGGGGCTTTGACGCCTACTACGCCATTC
>CAZCFU010000150.1:0-4187 GCA_964498005.1 uncultured Oscillospiraceae bacterium
AGGTGGAAGCGATGGCGGGCGGCGAGGTCATCGCCCGGCCCCACTTTGCCCAGGTTTTGGTGCGGCGCGGCTGTGTCTCCAGCAACCGGGAGGCGTTCGACCTATATCTGGATACCGAAGAGTTCCGACAAAAGGTAAAGCGCTTCAAGGCGGACGCCCACACCTGTGTGGAGGCCATCAGGTCGGCGGGCGGGAAGGTCTCCTTGGCCCACCCCTACCAGATGGGACTGGGTGACGGCGAGCTGGAATCCCTGGTAAAACAGCTCGCGGGCTGGGGCCTGGACGCCATAGAGTGCTATTACCCCAAGTACACATCGGAACAGCAGGCGTTTTACCTTTATTTAGCGGAAAAATACCAGCTCCACCGCACCGGCGGCAGCGATTTCCACGGCGAGAAGGTAAAGCCGGACGTGGAGCTGGCCGCGTTGGACTTGGAACTGGACTGGCTGGCGGACGGGTGAGGCGCGTACCCTTTTGCGCCTTGACAGGACGCGTTCATGCTGGTACAATATATCCACAATGACCGGCAGGAAGCCGGCCCCGGCGTGCCGAAGCACCCCCTTGCTGCCCGTAGTTCCATTGCGCTGAACTGTGTGCCATGAAGGCGCGCGCTTTCTCCCAGAGAAAGGGCGTGCCTTTTTCCGCGCCTTGGCGGGCAGATTTCGATCAACAAGGAGGAACCCCCATGTCGTCTGTCAAAAAGCTTACCCTTTGCGCCGTCTGTATCGCCCTGTGCGCTGTGCTGCCCCCGGTGTTCCATATGCTGGCCCTGGGCAGCATCCTCTCACCCATGCACATCCCCGTGCTGCTGTGCGGCCTGGCCTGCGGCTGGTCCTACGGCGCGTTCTGCGGTCTGGCCGGCCCCCTGGTCGCCCATCTGATCAACGGCGCGCCTCCCGCCGCCTCGCTGGTCTCCATGATTCCGGAGCTGATCGTGTACGGCCTTGTCTGCGGCCTGTTGATGAAGCTGATCCACACGGGGCGGCTCTATGTCGACCTCTACTGCGCCCTGGTTCCCGCTATGCTGGCAGGCAGGATCGTGGGCGGTATCGCCCAGGCCATTTTCCTGACCGCCAACGGCCGATCCTATTCCCTGGCCCTGTGGGCGGGGGCGTATCTGGTGCAGGCTATCCCCGGCATCATCCTGCATCTGGCGCTGATCCCCACGCTGGTGGTGGTGCTGACCCGGGCGCGGCTGGTTCCCGCCCGTTACCCCAAGTCCCCGGCGGGGGAAGGCGCGGCGGCGTAAACGTCAAATCGATCCACGATCAGGAGGGATTTCTATGTGCCAGGAACAGCGGCAGATATCCGCCGCCCATATTCGGGGGCTTGCTCCGCTGACAGAGGCGGTGGAGGCGCTGAGCGCCGGGCAGGGCCAGGTCATCGTGGCCCTGGACGGACGGTGTGCCTCGGGCAAGACTACCCTGGCCGCCGAGCTGGCGAAGCGGTACGGCTGGAGCGTCGTCCACATGGATCACTTTTTCCTCCGTCCCGAGCAGCGTACCCTGGAGCGGTACGCCCGGCCCGGGGGCAATGTGGATCATGAGCGCTTCCTGGAGGAGGTGCTGCTCCCCCTGCGCCGGGGGGAGAGGCCGGTGTACCGGCCCTTTGACTGCCATACCCAGACGCTGCTGGAGCCGATCCCCTTTGAACCGGGCCCGGTGGTGCTGGTGGAGGGCTCCTACTCCTGTCACCCTGCCCTGTGGGAGCACTATGACCTGCGGGCTTTTCTCACCATCGACCCAGCGCTCCAGATGGAGCGCGTCACCGCCCGGGATGGTGAGGAGTGGGCACGGATCTTCCGGGAGAAGTGGATCCCCCTGGAGGAGAAATACTTTGCCGCCTACGAGGTGGAGCGCCGGTGTGAATTCCGGCTGGAGGGATAAAAAACGCCCGTCTGCTTGGCAGACGGGCGTTTTTATATTACAGTGTCCGAAGCACGTCCACCACCCGCTCACAGTGGTTGGGAAAACGCTCCCGCAAAGCCGGGGCTGCGTCCGCCATGATCCAGGGCCGGCCCGCGATGGACAGCATGGACTCGTCGTTGAAGTTGTCGCCAAAGGCCATCACCTCGTCCAGGCCGATGCCCAGGGCGGCGCACAGCTGAACCAGGCCCGAGCCTTTGTCCGCCAGGGTGAAGTCCAGCCACTCCGCCCCCGCGACAGCCACATGGAAGATCCCGCCCCATTTGGGGAGCAGGAGCCGCTCCGCCGTCTCTGGCCCGCGGGGGTCGAAGGCGGCGATCTTCACGATGTCCTCGGGCACGTCTTCCGGGCGGGGCAGGAGGACGATGTTGTTGCCCTTGCTCCGCATCAGCGGGAGGATCTCGTCCCCCTTGGGGCACAGGTAGCTGGTGTCCTCGCCGGAGATGAGCACGTCCAGCCCCGGCGCGTCCACGATGTCCCGGCACAGGGCCACGGCCCGCTCCTGTCCCATCACCGTCTTGCCCAGCACCAGGCCGGGGGAGCCGGGGCCGAACACCACCGCGCCGTTCTCGCACAGGAAGGGGATCTTGTCCGCCACCGGGGCGAACAGGCGGCGCATACTGGTGTACTGCCGCCCGCTGGCGGGGCAGAACAGGATGCCTTTGCGCTCCAGGCGGTGGATTTCCTCGAACACCTCGTCTGGGATGGTATGCTCCCCATAGGGGAGCAGGGTGCCGTCGATGTCGCTGGCGATGAGCCGGATCATAGCAATTCTCTCCTTTATCTGCCGCGTTCCTGGCCCTATTTTAACAGGACTGCGGCCCTGTTGTAAAGCCCTGGGCGCGAAAAACAGCGGAGGGTGCAGGCCCTCCGCTGTTTTTGTGTTCATTTGCCGCCCATCAGCTCCTGCCACCACTCGATGAGCCGGAACTTCAGCACATAACCGCCGTCCTGCCCGGTGATGAGAGCCACCTGATCCTCGCTCAGCACGCCCTCCGCCGCCGACTCCACGCTCCGCTCGGACACCGAGGCCAGACACAGGGGCGGGAACACCACACACCACCAGTTCCGGCCCTTGCCCTCGCCGATGGTCACCTTCAGCGCCCGGTACTGTCCAGCCGGCAGGGAGAAGCCGTCGTACTCCTTGGTGGGGAACCACTGGTCGGCCAGGGTGACGCGCACCGGGTCAGACCGTCCTGTCCGGGCCAGGGCCGCTTCCCCCGCCTGGGCCAGCTCGTCCAGGTGGGGGGCCAGGGCGGCCTCCGCGTCTTGGCGGTGGTCGACGCCGTCCAAAATCTGAGCGGCCTCGGCCAGCACCGCGTCCCGCACCAGCAGCTTTCGGGCCTGGTCGGAGTCGGAATCGGAGTTGGCGATGACGTGGAGCCGCAGCACCCGGTCGGCCAGGGCGCTCTCGCTGGCGGAGGCCCACACGCCCACGGTGAGGGTCAGGCCGAAGGCCAGCAGCAGCGCGGCCTCCCACAGGCGGAGCTTGCGGGATGCGGAGGTCGATTTCATAAAAAACACCGTCCTATGTACTGTTTGCGCCCTGCTTTGCAGGACTGGGTGAGTACAGTATGGACGGTGCTTTTGGCTTTTATACCGCTGATGAAAATTTATTGCGCGCCCGCCGGCCCGCACAGAAACACGTCCCGACAGCTCTCCCGCAGGCGCTCACAGGCGGCCTGGGCGCTGTCCAAATCATCGAACAGCCCGAACACCGACGGCCCGCTGCCCGACATAGACGCCCCCAGGGCCCCGCAGTCGATGAGGGCGGCCTTGATGGAGGCGATCTGATCAAAGCGGCGGCGCTCCAGCACATCCTCAAACACGTTGTACATCCGTCTCGCCACACCGGCCAGATCCCCTGCGTCCAGGGCGGCCATCACCCCGGCGGTGTCCGGGCGGCGGACGATCTTGCGCACGTTCACCCGGGAGAAGAGCTGGGGGGTGGAGATGGAGAAGGGGGGCTTGCAGATGACGATGTGGCAGGGGGGGAGCGGGGAGAGCGGGGTGAGCAGTTCCCCCCGGCCCTCGGCCAGGGCGGTGCCGCCCAGCACACAGAAGGGCACGTCGGAGCCCACCGTTTCCCCGATTTTTGCCAGCTCGGCGGGGGACAGGCCCGCCCCGGTGAGCTGGTTCATGGCCCGCAGCACGGCGGCGGCGTCAGCGCTGCCTCCGGCCAGCCCCGCGCACACGGGGACGCGCTTTTGGATGGTCACGTCCACCTCGCCCCCCAGTCCGGTGGCCTGACGGAAGGCGGCG
>CAZCFU010000151.1:0-4186 GCA_964498005.1 uncultured Oscillospiraceae bacterium
GCCAGAACGTGAAGAAGTCCGACAAGCTGCTGAAGTTCACCCTGGACGACGGCACGGGCGCCGACCGGCAGATTTTGTCCGGCATCGCCAAATGGTATAAGCCGGAGGAGCTCATCGGCAAGACCCTGGTGGCCATCGTCAACCTGCCCCCGCGCAAGATGATGGGCCAGGAGAGCCAGGGGATGCTGATCTCCGCCGTCCACACCGAAAAGGGCGAGGAGTGCCTCCACCTGCTGATGGTGGACGACGCCATCCCCGCCGGGGCCAAGCTGTGCTGACCGGCCTGTTCGACACCCACGCCCATTACGACGCCGCCCAATTTGACGCCGACCGGGACGAGGTGCTGTCCGCCCTCCCCGGCCAGGGGGTGGAGCTGGTGGTCGACCCCGGCTGCGACCTGGACAGCTCCCGCAAGGCCATCGCGCTTTCGGAGCGGTATCCATTCCTATATGCCGCCGTGGGGGTGCACCCGGAGGAGTGCGCCCCCTGGCGGGATCAGGACGTGGACGAGCTGCGCTCACTGGCCGCCCACCCCAGGGTGGTGGCCGTGGGGGAGATCGGGCTGGACTATTACTGGCCCGAGAACCCGCCCAGGGAACTGCAAAAACGGGTGTTCCGGGCCCAGATGGCCCTGGCCCGGGAGCTGGATCTGCCCGTCATCGTCCATGACCGGGAGGCCCATGGGGACAGCATGGACATCGCGCGGGAGTTCCCGGAGGTGCGGGGCGTGTTCCACTGCTTTTCAGGCAGCGCCGAGATGGCCCGCGAGCTGGTGAAGCTGGGCTGGATGATCTCCTTTACCGGGGTGCTCACCTACAAAAACGCCCGCAAGGCGGTGGAGGCCGCCCAGGCCGTCCCGCTGGACCGGCTGATGATCGAGACGGATAGCCCCTACATGGCCCCCGTTCCCCATCGGGGAAAGCGGAATCACTCGGGTTATGTGGCCCATATCTGCCAGCGGCTGGCGGAGCTGAAGGGGATCACAGCGGAAGAATGTTCCAGGATCACTCTGGAAAACGGGCGGAGCTTCTTCCATATCCCGGACTGAAACGGGGACAATAGGGAAAAATGGGGCTTTTTGTCGAAGTGTATGAAGATTTGTTCCAGGATGCTCCAATTTTCGGAATTTTCTCAAAGTTTGCTTGACAGCCTCTAAACAGGATGTTATACTAATAGTGGTTTTGATGTATGAACTGATTTGTGCCCGCTCTTTCGTACATACGAAAGGGCGGACTTTTTTCTTCTACTTTCAAAACGAAATTTTTACAATTCAGGAGGAAAAAGGAAATGACCGGTACTGTGAAATGGTTCAACGCTGAGAAGGGCTACGGCTTCATCACCCCCGATGACGGCACTGAGGACGTGTTCGTCCACTTCTCCGCCATCGTGGCCGAGGGCTACAAGAAGCTGCTGGAGGGCCAGAAGGTCACCTTTGAGACCGAGCCCGATCCCCGGGGCGCCAAGGGCGTGCGCGCCACCAACGTGGTCGCCATCGTCGAGGAGTAATTCTTGCAAAAAAATGCCTGCCGTGACGCGGCAGGCATTTTTTATTTCCTCCTCGGGAACCTGCCGCGGAGCGGCAGGCGAGGATATGCCGGACAGAAAGAGGAGAGGAAATGGGCGCGGATTTTTCCAAAAATGTTTATCATGGATATATCGTCAGGGGTGACTTGGCCGGGGCTATCGGTTATGTGAGGCAGTTCCCGGAGCAGGTCCAGCTTTATCAGCGCTTTATGGAGGTCTTTGAACGGGAGCGGGACATCGCGTATGATGTGGACGCCGGCCTGAATGAACTATTGGGCGTCTATCAGCGGTATTACCGGGATGTTTTTTACCGCCGTATCGGCAGGGAAAGGGCCGAGGACAGGCTGAGGGCGGGATTGGCTGACTTGCTCGGGATAGAGGATGGAAGCGCCGAGCTGGACGACATGGAGCAAAACCGGATCGCCGAAGCGTTTCAGAGCAGGGGCTTTCACTTCTTGGGCGGCAAAACAAGCGGCTATTACGGCCCGTATATCTGGCGGACAACGGAGACGAAAACCTATGAGGTCGAGCTGCCCGACGGAGTCCAGACATACACCGTAAAGCTGCTGGATGGATTTATCACCAAAAGCTGGATCGATTACCTCTCCTTTGGCGAGATCGGCCCCGGCGGTTGGTCGGATGGGGATGGGATCATCAACTGCGTAAAGTCCTCCTATGATTTGGACAGCGAGAATTTTAAGGTGTCGCTGTTAAAGCACGAGGCGCAGCACGCGAGGGATCTGGCGGCCGATCTGGATATGTCCTCCGAGGATCTGGAATACCGCGCCAAGCTGGTAGAGCTGATCTATTCCAGCGAGCGGAACCTGCTGGAGCGGTTCGCCCGGGAGGCGGACGGCTCAGATAGGGGCAACGGGCACGCCTTGGCGTCAAACAGGATCATGGAGGGCTTTGCCCGGAAGCTGGGCCTGAGTGGGGGAGAAATGGCGGGGCTTCCCAACGAGCGGATCCAGGCCGTGGCAAGGGCGCTGTTTGAAGAAAGCGGCAGGGTTTGAACACCTTGCCGCTTCCGCTGTGTTTTGGTACTGCTGTGGACAGTTCACTTCTTTTTCCTCAGCTTACGCTTGGTCCCGTCCGGCCCCACGATATAGGTGTTATCCAGATGCCCGGTGAGGCTGGCCTTCACGCTGTCGATATATTCGCGGCGCAGGGCGTCCCGTTCGGCCAGCTCCTCAGCCGTCAGCGTCTCCCCCGCCTTCACCCGGCGGGCCAGCTCGTTGATGCGGTCGATCTTCTTCTGATCCATTACAAATACCTCTCGATTTCGATGATGATCCGGCCCTTCCGGGACTGGCCGCCCACGGTCTTGACCACGCATTTGCCCAGACCCCGGCAGGTGAGGATATCGCCCTCTGCCACCGGCTTGTCCGGCTTGAGGCACTCCCGGTGGTTGAGGGATACCCGCCCTGTGGTGACAAGGTCCGCGGCTTTACCCCGGGCCAGGGAAAAGCCGCTGGCCAGCACCGCGTCCAGCCGCAGGGTGGACACCGTGTCGTGGATGAGCTTTACTTCCGCCGGGGCGGGGGAGAGGGCGGCCAATGGGATCTCCTTCAGCTTCAAGCGATACCGCCCCGCCTGGTCGAACTGGGAGAGGATGATGGGGGCGGCCTCCTTTAAGCAGACGATCTGGGCGGCGGTATCCCCTACTAAGATGTCCCCCACCTTTTCACGGGTGAGGCCGATGCCCATCAGGCCGCCCAGCAGATCCCGGTGGGTCAGGTCGGCCCCGGTGGGCGGGTAGGCGGCCTCAATGGCGGCAAGCTCATCCTCCGCCGTCCAATCCTCGGGCTCCTGCCAGTCGGGGAGGAACACGCACACCGTGCGCTCCGCGCCCTCATAGCCGCCGTGGAACAGGTGCTTCGGATGGCCGCAGGCCGCTAAAAGCGGCTCTAACGCCGCCCGCTGGGCGGGGGAGAGGAACTGGGTGGCGCAGGGGATGGAGCGGTTGGCCGCGCGCTCCATCTGGTCCAAGGCCCGGGCCAGGACAATGCGCTCGTCGGCGTCCTTGGAGAATTTGTTCAAAAGCTCGGTCTTGTTCATATCACGCCTCTTCTCCGGGCCTCCTCCATCAGCTTGGGCTGAATCAGCGGATACGTCCAGCGGTCGGGCAGGCCGTCCATCAGATAGATTTCCCGGATCTCATGGTGCAATCCGCCCTCCAAGGCGGTAATGTCCGCAAAATACAGCATTCCATAGTCCCGGAAGGAGTAGACGCACACCGGGGTCAGCGTGAACTCCGACGCGCCGGTCTCCTCCGCAAGCTCCCGCCGCGCCGTTTCCAGGATGGGTTCCCCCGGCTCCCGGTGCCCGCCGGGAACCTCCAGGGTGTCCCGGTCCCGGTGGCGGCAGAATACCCATTTGCCCTGATATCTGGCGATGATGACCGCGTATTTCAGCAGGGCGTCGTCCACCTGGTCATAGAATTTGACTTCGGGCTGTTCCATTCGTCATACCTCCGTGGGTCATACCACCCGCTTCTGGGCGTTGTAGAGCTGGGCGTACTCCCCGCCGGCGGCCAACAGCTCCTGGTGGGTGCCCTCCTCCAAAATGTGGTTCTCGTCCACCACGATGATGCGGTGGGCGGAGCGAATGGTGGACAGCCGGTGGGCGATGATGAGGGTGGTGCGGCCCTTCGCCAGCTCGT
>CAZCFU010000152.1:0-4169 GCA_964498005.1 uncultured Oscillospiraceae bacterium
CGTAGGCGCTGGGCTTGACCACGGCGGTGTTGCCCGCCGCGATGGCGTCGGCCAGGGGATCCAGGGTCAGCAGCACCGGGTAGTTCCAGGGGCTCATGATGAGGGTATTGCCATAGGGGGAGGGCTTTTGGAAGCTCCGGGAGGCAAACTGGGCCAGGGGCGTCCAGACGGTGTGTTCCTTGGCCAGATGGTGGATGTGCCGGATCATATAGCTGATCTCACTGCGCGCCAGGCCGATCTCACACATAAAGCTCTCATAGGCGCTTTTTCCCAGGTCGGCGGCCAGGGCCTTTGCGATCTCTGGCTCGTAGCGGTCCACCGCCTCCCGCAGCCGCTTGAGCATCTTTATCCGGAAGGACACCGGCAGCGTGGCGCCGGTCTGGAAGTATTTGCGCTGCTTTTCAACGATTTCATGAATACTCATAGTGATCAACTCCTGTCTGCCGCCTTATCGTAAAACAGCTCCAGCTCCAACCCGTCCATCAGCCTGGGTACGGGATAGAGGAGGGTGGCCTCCCGGGCGGCGTGGGCGGCCGGAACGCCGGCTGATAGCCCTAAAATAACATTTTATCACGATATTCATGGTTGTGGAAGACCCTCCTTAGGAAATTTCAGGGACTGAAGCTGTCCGCACCAGGTCTGGGGGCCATGTGCCTGCCGGTCACCGGTGGAAACGATGGACTGATCGACGAAGCGGCCGCCCATAAAAGGAAGGGGATGAACCATTACGGTTCATCCCCTTCCTTTTAGACTTATAGATTTTCCGCGGCCGCGCGGCTGTCCAGGACCTGCTGGATCGTCGCTTTCAGTTTATCGATCTGAACCGGCTTCGCGATATGCGCGTCCATACCGGAGTCAATGGCGTCCCGGACATCGTCCACAAAAGCGTTGGCCGTCATGGCGATGATGGGCACGGCTTTCGCGAAAGGATGGCTGCTTGCCCGGATCGCCCTGGTAGCCTCATAGCCATTCATCCCCGGCATCTGCACATCCATCAGGATCAGGTCGTACCCAGAAGGCGCGTCCATAAATTTCTCCACGGCCTGCTGACCGTCGGAGGCGGTGTCGCATTCGGCGCCCAAAGTGCTGAGGATCTTGACCAGAATGATCCGGTTGACCTCAATATCGTCCACGACCAGGATGCGCATCCCCTTGACCACATCGGATTCCTTGTGCTTGGCCTCCTGCGTGCGGCCCATCATGAGGCGGACAGCCTCTTTAAAGGTGCTCATGAAGAAAGGCTTCGGCATAAAGTGGTTCACGCCGATTTCCGCGGCCTCATGCTCGATCTCCCTCCAGTCATAGGCGGTCAGCAGCAGGATGGGGGCCTTGCTGTCTTTCCGGATCAGCCGGGCAGCCTCCAGACCGTTCACCCCCGGCATCTTCCAATCCAGCAGGATCAGATCATATGGTTTGTCTGCCTCCTGGGCCTCGCGCACCATCTGGACGGCACGCTCGCCCCCGACGGCGTAGTCCGTGGACACACCCACGACCGCCATTGTCTTGACAACATTGTGGCAGATCTCCTCGTCGTCGTCCACCACGAGCATCCGGCCGATCCGGTGATCGGCCCAGAATTTGGGATCGCTTTCCCGCTCCCGGATCCGCAGCTCCAGCTCGACAACAAAGGTGCTTCCCTTGCCTAATTTGCTGTCCACTTTGATGCTGCCGCCCATCAGATCCACCAAACTCTTAGTGATGGCCATGCCCAGACCGGTGCCCTGGATCTCATGGGTGACCCTGGTATCCTCCCGGGTGAAGGGGTCAAAGATCACCTTCAGATAGTCCTCGCTCATCCCTATGCCGTTGTCGCTGACAGTGAAGCGGATCCGGCTGTAATTGTCCACCACCTGGGGCAGCTCCTCCACCCGCATCTCAATGGTTCCGCCCTCCGGCGTATATTTCACGGAATTTGACAGCAGATTGATGAGGATCTGATTGATCCGCATCTTATCACCCAGCAGATGTTCAAAATTCAGGTGGGAGGCAAAAATTTCAAAGGTCTGGTTTTTCGCCTTGGCCTGGGGCTGGATGATCGTGTTGATCTCCGCGATGATCTCGGCCAGATCCATCTCGGCCAAGCTCAGCGTGGTGCTGCCGCTTTCGATCTTGTTCATGTCCAGCACGTCGTTGATCAGGCTCAGCAGGTGCTTGCTGGCGTCGTCAATGCGCTGGATATATTCCCGGACCACCTCCGGGTTGTCCACCTCATCCCGCATCAGGGTCAGGAACCCGATGATAGCGTTCATGGGCGTGCGGATATCATGGCTCATGCTGCTCAGGAAAGCGGTTTTGGCCTCGCTTGCGGCCTGGGCCATGTGCAGGGCGTCCTCCAGGGCCGCCTTTTGCGTCTGTTCCTTTTGAACGATCTCGTCGATGTTCCGGAAGCCGACCAACACAAGGGGATTTGCCTGGCCTTCTACCTGGTAGGCCACACAGTTAAACTGGAAATTGTGTATTGCCTCCTCGACCCGGACGCGGAAGGTTCCCGAATACTCCGGGTTGGCGGACAGCGCTTCCCTGACCCGCTCCAGGGACAGCATCTGTGTCAGATCGTCTTTATCCCCGTCCAGTATCCGGCCTTCAAGGTACCGGTGCATAGTCTCGGTATAGGGAACGGTCTCTCCGGGCTTCCAGTCCCACGTGGAGGAGGTGCCGCCCTCCAGCTTCAGCGGTTGGATGGTGTCCTCCTGAATGTCCAGCTTGTAGACGGTAATGTAATCCCGGCTCAGGGCGTTGACGATAGCCAGCTGTTCCTCCAACTCCCGCTTGGACTGTTCGGATGTCCGGAGGAGCTTGTTGTTCCACCGGGAACGGAGATAGAAGAAGACGATCACGCAGATGGCCAGGGCAGACACCGCGGACAGCAGGAGGATCACTCCCGGGTGGGCTGCCATATATTGGAGGAAGGCCACGTTTTCCGGCGTATTGGCGGTATACTCGGCAATCAGCCGGCTGAGCACATCATCCGACACCTGCTGGATGCACTTGTTCAGAATGTTGACCAGCTCATGGTCGCCGCTGCTGAGGATATACATATTGAACACGATCTGATCGGAGTCAAGGATGTCGAACCGAAGGGAGTTTGTGCGGTCTTCATTCACAAAGGCCTGCGCCGCGTGTGTGCGCATGAAGGCGGCGTCCGTCTCTCCCTCCAAAACAGCCCGCATCAATTCCTCCTGGCTGGAGCAGGTCCGGATGCTGGCGCCTTTGAACTCCTCATGCTCCAAGGGCAGGCCCGCCATCCCCTCCAGCACGGCCAGGGATGTGACCGTACCGCTGAAATCCTTGCGCTTCACCAGGGCTGTGCCCGTATTCATATAAGTATTGGTCAGGAATCCGCCGCTGGCATATGACCTTTCCGTGGAGGCGGACTGCTGCCAGTCGATCACCACATCTACGGCGCCGGTCGCCTTGAGCCGCTCGTACTCCGCGTTGTCCTCCGGCACGATCATCTCATAGGGCAGTTCGGCGATCTCCATCAGGCTGTCAAAGAACCGCGGCTGGATCCCCTTCAGCTCTCCGTCCTCCGCGTAGGAATAGGGCTTCCGGCCGGGCATAGACGTTACGGTGATCTTCTTCTCCCCGGCTCTCACCGCCGCTATGTAATCCAGCTCCCGCTGGGTAAAGGCAACACTGCTGACGGAGGATATGCCGTTTCCGTAATATTTGTTGTACAGATTGTTCGCCCAGTAGTCGCCCTCGTGGAGATTCATCTGAGAGAGGGCGTAGTTGATTTCGTCCAGAAGGTTCTGGTCGTCCTTCCGTGTGATGGCATAGAAATAGTCGATGTGGGTGGTATCCAGGACCTTCTCGCCCTCCGCCCGGCGCAGGTTGCTGGTAAGGATCGCGTCGATTTCGCCCCTCTGGAGCGCCGCCTCCAGTTCACTGGAGTACTCGTATTCCCGGGTCTGATAGGTGAAGCCGTTCTCCTGCGCAAAAGTGGGCAGGGTCCGGTTCTGGCTGCTTCCGGCCAGCAGTCCCACCGTCATGCCGTCGTATGTGCTGTAATCGCCGGAGATGATGCGCGTGTTGTCCTCCCGGACGGACAGCACCGTGCTGTTGCGTTCAATGGGATCGGAGAACCCGAAGAGCTCCGTCCGATCCCGGGTCTTTCTGGCGGAGGTCACCACATCGATCTCGCCGTTCAGCAGCATGGACTGCATTTC
>CAZCFU010000153.1:0-4130 GCA_964498005.1 uncultured Oscillospiraceae bacterium
CCCATGGCCACCGGGGTGCTGCCCGTGTTCATCGGGCGGGCCACACGGGCGGTGGAATTCGCCGCCGATTCCGATAAGGAGTACATCGCCGGATTAAAACTAGGCGTTGTCACCAACACCCAGGACACCACCGGGGAAGTGCTGGAGGAGCGGGAGGCTTTCGTCACCCGGACAGAGTTGGAAACTGTTCTCGCCCGCTTTCAAGGGCACATTGAGCAGGTGCCCCCCATGTACTCCGCCATCAAAATCAACGGAAAAAAGCTGTATGAGCTGGCCCGGAAGGGCAAAGAGGTGGAACGCAAGCCCCGCCCCGTCACCATCCACGAGCTGGAGCTGCTGGGCTGGCCGGACGCGGGGGAGGATTTCCAGCTCCGCGTCCGGTGTTCCAAGGGCACTTACGTGCGTACCCTGTGCCACGACATTGGACAGGCCCTGGGCTGCGGGGGGTGCATGAGCTCCCTGCGGCGTGTGAAGGCGGCAGGCTTTACCCTGGCTGATTCTGTTACCTTGGAGGCTGTCCAGGAGGCGGTGGACCGGGGGGAGGGGGAGTCCCTGCTCCTGCCGGTGGATACTTATTTTGCCGCCCTGCCCGCGCTGGTGCTGAAAACCGCCGGGGCAGAGAAAAAAATGCGCAACGGCGCGGCGCTGACCGTCCGGGATATCCCCGACGGGGAGTACCGGGTATACGGCATGGACAAGACATTTCTGGCCCTTGGTCGGGCGGCGGGCGGGACGCTCACCACCGTCAAAAGCTTTTTCGAGGTGTAATACCAAATGGATAATCAACGCAAAGTTATCGCCCTGGGCTTTTTCGACGGGGTACATCTGGGCCACGGGGCGCTGCTGCGCACCGTGGCGGAGCGAGCGCGGGAGCTGGACGCCGTCCCCTGCGCTTTCACCTTTGACCGCAGCCCCGCCGCCGCCCTCACAGGAAAAACCGTCCCCCTGCTCAGCGGCGTGGACGACCGGGGACTGCTGATGCGGGAGCGGTACGGCATCCGGGAGGTCATCGTGGCCCCCTTTGACGTGATGCGCCAGATGGATTGGCAGGACTTCGTGGCCCAGTACCTGCAAAAGGAGCTGAACGTCATCCACGTGGTGGCGGGGCACGACTTCCACTTCGGCTATAAGGGCGAGGGCACCCCCCGGCGGCTGGCGGAAAAGTGCGGCCAGCTTGGGGTCGGCTGCGACATCATTCCCAAGGTAGAGCTGGACGGGATCACCGTATCCTCCACGTACATCCGTATGCTGGTGGCGGCAGGGGATATGGAGGGGGCCGCCCGGTTCCTGGGCCATCCCCACACCCTGTCCGGCCAGGTGGTCCACGGCAGCGAGCTGGGCCGCACCCTGGGCACTCCCACCGCCAACCTGCTGGTGACCGAGGGAGTCATCGCCCCCGCCTTCGGGGTATACGCCGGGAAAGTGTTCCTCCCCGGCGGGGAGATAAAGCTGGCCGTCACCAACGTGGGGGTGCGCCCCACGGTGAATGCGGACAAAACCGCCGTCACGGTGGAGCCCTGGATCCTGGACTACCACGGCGACCTGTACGGTCAGGATATCCGGGTGGAGTTTTACGCCCACCTGCGGCCGGAGCGGAAATTCCCCTCGGTTCAAGCCCTTCGGGACGCCATTTTGGAAAACGCCCGGCAGACCCGGGAGTACTTCTCTAAGGCACGGGATTAAAACGAAAGGGGAACCCTGTACATGGACAGACTGAACATACGCCGTGCGGAGGAGGACGACATTCCCGCTCTGGACAAGCTGCTCTATCAGGTTCACAAGGTACACAGCGACGCGCGCCCGGACATATTCAGGCCCGGCGCGAAGAAATATTCCGATGGTGAACTCCGGGATATCCTGGCGGACGGCCAGCGGCCCATCTTCGTGGCGGAGCGGGACGGGATCGTCCTGGGCTACGCTTTCTGCGTCCATCAGCAGCATACCGGCGGCAGCATGACAGACATCAAGACCCTGTACATCGACGATCTGTGCGTGGATCAGGAGGCCCGGGGCGCGCACGTCGGTCAGGCGCTGTACGAATATGTGCTGGCCTATGCCCGGGAGCAGGGATGCTATAACGTGACCCTCAACGTGTGGGCGGGCAACGACGGCGCGGAGAAGTTCTACCGGCGCATGGGCCTGCGCGCTCAGAAGACCGGGCTGGAACAGATCCTGTGAGCAGGCTCCCTCGCGTCGGCTGTCCCGACCCTTTCGCGGGGAAACTCGCGCTTGACACATGGGGCGCATCTTCAGGGGTGCGAAAAAGAAACCCTTGCAATAGGAGGAAAAAGGCGGTATACTGATAGAAGAATATAGGGAACGATTTCCACCCCTCCCCACGCGGCATGACCGGCGAAGGCTGTCCGGCTCCTTGCCGTTCCCCTTTTCCCCTGGTTTGTTAAAAAAATGTCGAGCATGGGCCGGGGTATCGTTCGCTGTTTTCCCACATTCTTTTACATTTAAGGAGGCAAACTGATGTCATTTGTGAATTGTGAAGTACAGGGCGCTGTGGCTGTCCTCACCATCGACCGCCCCAAGGCCCTCAACGCCCTGAACCCCGACGTGCTGGCCGACCTGAAGGCCGCTTTCGAGGGCATCGACCAGAATACCGTGCGCTGCGTGGTGCTCACCGGCGCGGGCGACAAGAGCTTCGTGGCGGGGGCCGACATCGGCTCCATGTCCACCATGACCAAGGCCGAGGGCGAGGCCTTCGGCAAGCTGGGCAATGACATCTTCCTGATGATCGAGAGCTTCCCCCTGCCCGTCATCGCCGCGGTGAACGGCTTCGCCCTGGGCGGCGGCTGTGAGCTGGCCATGTCCTGCGACATCCGCGTCTGCTCCGACAACGCCATGTTCGGCCAGCCCGAGGTGGGCCTGGGCATCACCCCCGGCTTTGGCGGCACCCAGCGTCTGCCCCGCATCGTGGGCCTGGGTATGGCCAAGCAGCTGCTGTACACCGCCCGGAACATCGACGCCAATGAGGCCCTGCGCATCGGCCTGGTCAACGCCGTGGTTCCCCAGGCGGAGCTGATGGAAACCGCCGTCAAGATGGCCAATACCATCGCCAAGAACGCCCCCATCGCTGTCCGCGCCTGCAAGAAGGCCGTCAACGAGGGGATGCAGGTGTCCATCGACAAGGCCGTGGAGATCGAGGAGAAGCTGTTCGGCGACTGCTTCGAGACCCACGACCAGGTGGAGGGCATGGCCTGCTTCCTGTCCCGGGAGAAGCCCAAGCCCAAGGCTGTGTTCACGAACAATTAAGCAACTCACAATATTATTTGAAAGGGAGTTTTTATCATGAGCAAAGTTGGTATCATCGGCGCCGGCACTATGGGCCAGGGCATCGCCAAGGCGTTCGCCCAGAGCGGCTGGACCGTCGCGCTGTGCGACATCAAGCAGGAGTGGGCTGACAACGGCAAGGCCAAGATCCAGAAGGGCTACGCCAAGCTGGTGGAAAAGGGCAAGATGGACCAGGAGAAGGTGGACGCCATCTGCGCCGCCATCACCGCCGGTCTGAAGGAGGATCTGTGCGCCGACTGCGACCTGATCGTGGAGGCCGCCTTCGAGGACATGGGCGTGAAGCAGACCACCTTCGGCGAGCTGGACAAGATCTGCAAGGAGGGCTGCATCTTCGCCTCCAACACCTCTTCCCTGTCCATCACCGAGATCGGCAAGGGCCTGAGCCGCCCCCTGATCGGTATGCACTTCTTCAACCCCGCCGACCGCATGAAGCTCATCGAGGTCATCGCCGGCGCCAACACCCCCGCCGAGACCGTGGACAAGATCACCGAGATCTCCGTGGCCCTGGGCAAGACCCCCGTGCAGGTCAACGAGGCCGCCGGCTTTGTGGTCAACCGCATCCTGATCCCCATGATCAATGAGGCCGCCTTCATCAAGATGGAGGGCGTGTCCAACATCGCCGGCATCGACGCCGCCATGAAGCTGGGCGCCAACCACCCCATGGGCCCCCTGGAGCTGGGCGACTTCATCGGCCTGGACATCTGCCTGGCCATCATGGACGTGCTGTACAATGAGACCGGCGACAGCAAGTACCGCGCCTGCCCGCTGATCCGGAAGATGGTCCGCGGCGGCCAGCTGGGCGTCAAGTCCGGCAAGGGCTTCTATGTCTA
>CAZCFU010000154.1:0-4123 GCA_964498005.1 uncultured Oscillospiraceae bacterium
CGGGCATCAAGGTGCGGTATATGCACCACGACATCGACACCATCGAGCGCATGGAAATCATCCGGGATCTGCGCCTGGGCGAGTTCGACGTGCTGGTGGGCATCAACCTCTTGCGTGAGGGGTTAGATTTGCCCGAGGTGTCGCTGGTGGCCATTTTGGACGCGGACAAGGAGGGCTTTTTGCGCTCGGAGACCTCGCTGATCCAGACCATCGGTCGGGCGGCCCGCAACGCCGACGGCATCGTGATTTTGTACGCGGACACCATCACCCCCTCCATGCGGAGGGCCATGGACGAGACGGAGCGCCGCCGGGAGAAGCAAGACGCCTTCAACAAGGCCCACGGCATCGTGCCCAAGACGGTGAAGAAAGCGGTGCGGGAGCTGATGGCGTTGTCCGGCGACGAGAAACCGGACTACAACGACAAGTCCATGACCCAGATGACCAAGCTCCAGCGGATGGAGGCCATTGCCAGCCTGGAGAAGCAGATGAAGGAGGCGGCCAAAATGCTTGAATTTGAAGTTGCCGCCGCCTTGAGGGATCAGATCATTAAATTAAGAGGAGACGGAAAGTAGCCGCCTCCTGGGGCCCCGCCGAAGGTGGGGCGGCGCTTGCGCCGTAAATTCGGAGCGAAGCGGAGAATTTTGCAGGGCGGATTCACTCCGCCCGTAAGCAAATCAAATCGGGGCCCCCGCGCGGCTTGCCGCGTGGGGCGCGGCCAAGATGCTGGAGTTCGAGGTTGCCGCCGCCTTGCGGGATCAGATCATCAAATTGCGCGGGGAAGGGAAATAAATGTCCAAACAAAAAGAGGAAAAAACCAACGTCATGCGGGTCTTAGACCAGAAAAAGATACCCTACGCCGCCCACACCTATCCCGTCGGCGAGACCGCACCGGACGGGGTAACGGTGGCTCAAATGCTGGGCCAGAACCCCGCCGCCGTATTCAAAACCCTGGTGACAAAAGGGACCTCCGGCGGGTATTACGTGTTTGACATCCCGGGGCCCGAGGCGCTGGATCTGAAGAAAGCGGCGAAAGCCGTGGGAGAGAAGTCCATCGCCATGCTGCCGTCCAAAGAGCTGCTGCCGCTGACAGGCTACGTCCACGGCGGCTGCTCCCCGGTGGGGATGAAAAAGCGGTTCCCCACCGTGTTCCATGAGAGCTGTTTGGGGCTTGAAACGATGTGCGTTTCCGCCGGGAAGGTTGGCTTCCAGGTGGAGGTGAAGCCCGCCGATCTCATCGCCCTGGTGGGCGGGACAACGACGGATGTGATTGTGGAGGGATAGAGAGATGACAAAGCAGTCCAACAAAATCATGGCGGAGATGCAGGTGCGCAAATCCAAAAAGCAAAAGGAACATTTCCGCGCCTGGCTCTGCGGGGAGCTGGAGGCGGCGGGGTACGCCCCCACGGTGGAGAAGGGCTTTGCCGCCCGGAACGTGGTGGTGGGCGACCCGGACAAGGCCCAGGTGCTGCTCACCGCCCATTACGACACCCAGGCCGTCCTACCCATCCCCAACTTCATCACGCCTCGGAATCTGTTTTTCTTCCTGCTTTACCAGATTGCCATCGTCCTGCCGCTGCTCATCGTACTCGCCGTGGTGGAGGGCGTGCTCCTCTCCTTTGCGCCGGAGGCGGTGCTGTGGTGGCTGATGCCGCTGGCCTCCATGGGCATTTGTATCTTTTTCATCTGGTGGATTTTGGACGGCAAAGCCAACAAACACACCGCCAACGACAACACCAGCGGCGTGCTCACCCTGCTGGAGACCGCCCTGGCCCTGCCCCCCGAGCACCGGGATCGGGTGTGCTTCGTGTTCTTCGACAACGAGGAGAAGGGGATGTTCGGCTCCGCCGCTTTCGTGAAGAAGCACAAGCAGGTGAAGAAAAAAACCACTGTGCTCAACTTCGACTGCGTGTCCGACGGGGACTCCATCCAATTCTTCCCCCAGAAAAAGCTGAAAAAGGACGAGGCCGCTCTCCAGCGCATCGAGGCCGCGTTTCTCCCCACCGGGGACAAGGACGTGCAGGTGGTACGCGGTTTCAGTATGTACCCCTCTGACAACGCCAACTTCAAACGGGGCGCGGGGGTGTGCGCGCTGAAACATAAAAAAGTCGTCGGCTACTACATGGATCGCATCCACACCAACAAGGACACCGTGCTGGACAAGGCCAACATCGCCCTGCTGCGGGACGGGGCGCTGCGATACATCGCCGGATTGGACTGACAAGGAGGCAGAAACATGGAATACTTGAAGGAACGCTGGGAAGAGATGAGCCGGGGCCGGCGGATCATTCTGCTGATACACCCCATCCTGTTTGCCCTATCCCTGATTCTTTTCCTGACCCTCGGACAGCAGCAGGTAGTCTCCTACGGGAACGGATATCTGCGCTATGAGCAGCAGGGGGACGCCGCCGTCTATTCCGGGAAGGCGGACGGTCACAAGGTCAAATATGTGGTGTCCCCCGGTTCGGTGGTGGAGTACTGGCTGGACGGGGCGCTGGACAGCACCTACACCGTCACGGAGGATCCCTCCGCCATCCCCCAGACGGAGGAGACCGCCCGGCATGACCCGGATTTCTTCACCGGCGTGGAGATTCGAAAGGGGGACAAGGTGTGGTTCCGGGGGGCCTATTCGCCCTATTCATCCTACTGGCTGCTGGATGAGGAGGGGCACACCCTTACCATCTCCTTCTCCTTCTCTCCTGCCATAGAGGGAACCGCGCCGGAATCCGCACCCCAGCCCGGCACGATCCTTCGATTCATCCATACTCCTGAGACCTCTCCCCGGCACCACCTTGATTTCATCCTGTGGGGCCTGCTGCTCAGCGCCATATGCCTCGTCTCCCTGCTGTTTGAGGACCAGCTGTTCCGCTGGGATCTGTACTTCCGGGTACGGGATCCCTACAACGCCGAGCCGTCGGCGTGGGAACTGTTCTCCCGCTGGGCGGGCTGGGTCATCATGACGGGAGTGGCCGCGTTGGCTTATGCCCTGGGCTCCGGGCTGATCCACACCCCCTGACGCCGCGGTTCATAAAACCTACCCCAAAAGGAGGATAAACCCATGAAATACGAATGGCTGGACGAATATCTGCTGGACAAACCCGGCGCGGAAAAGGACTATAAGCTGGAGTGGGGCTGGCACCGCTACATGGTGCGGGGCAAGCTGTTCGCCGCCGTGTGCTCCCCCCGGGGGATGAAGGACGAGCGCTACAACGACCACGACCTGGTGAACCTCAAGTGCGACCCCCGGCTGGCTGAGGCGTTCCGGGAGCAGTACCCCGAGATCCTCCCCGGCTTCTACTGCGACAAGCGGCTGTGGGTGGCCGCCCTGCTGGACGGGGACCTGCCCGACATCGTATTGCGCGACCTGTGCGATATGTCCTATGACCTGGTGGTGTCCAAGCTGCCCAAGTACGTCCAGAAGGAGCTGAAGGGCGATGGCTGAGCTTGGCCTCTATCCCTGCCCTTGCTGCGGGTATCTCACCTTTCCCGTCCCAAAGGAGGACGCAATCGCCTATATCTGCCCGGTGTGCTTTTGGGAGAACGACGTGTTTGACCCCGGCGAGGACGCCCCCAGCGATGAAAACGGCGGCATGACCCTGCGCCAGGGCCGGGAGAACTTCAAGCGGTACGGCGCGGTGCGGCCCGATCTGGTTCAGTATGCCCGTCCGCCCCGGCCGGTCGAAATCCCACCCGATTTGTCCGATTCCCACAATATTTCCAATGAAAATAGGGGTTGACATTAAAAATCGGTTTCATTATTCTATCTTTGGGCCCAAATTTTACAGATACTAAGGAGAAACACCCATGCAGGATAAGATCGTCATCAAAGGCGCGCGAGAAAACAACCTGAAAAACATCGACGTCACCATCCCCCGGGACAAGCTGGTGGTCTTGACCGGCCTGTCCGGGTCGGGCAAATCCTCCCTGGCCTTTGAGACGCTGTACGCCGAGGGCCAGCGGCGGTATGTGGAGTCCCTGTCCTCCTACGCCCGGATGTTTTTGGGCCAGATGGAGAAGCCGGACGTGGACTACATCGAGGGGCTGTCCCCCGCCATCTCCATCGACCAGAAAACCACCTCCAAAAACCCCCGCTCCACCGTGGGCACGGTGACGGAGATCTACGACT
>CAZCFU010000155.1:0-4122 GCA_964498005.1 uncultured Oscillospiraceae bacterium
ACGGTGTGCCTCAACCTGCTGGACAACGCCCGGAAGGCCACCCCGTCCGGCGGGAACGTCGTCCTCACCGGGCGGGCCGAGGGGGACGGCTATCTCATCCAGGTGACGGACACCGGCAAGGGCATCCCGGCGGACGAGCTGAGCCGCATCATCGAGCCGTTTTACATGGCGGACAAGTCCCGCTCGCGGGCCCAGGGGGGCGCGGGACTGGGGCTGGCGCTGTGCCGGCGGATCGTGGAACTCCACGGCGGGACGCTGGGATTTGAGAGCGTGCTGGGCCAAGGCACCACGGCGAAAATTCATTTGAAGGGAGGGACAGGGACATGAAGCTGTTGAAAAAATGGCTGTTCCCGGTTTTGACCTGCCTGATCGTGGCGGGGGCGGCGGTGCTGCCCGCCCGCGTCTCCCAGGCCAGGGACGCGCAGCAGTTCGGGCAGGTACACACGGAGGAGCTGAAGGCGGACGCCCTGCCTGAGTGGAAGGGCCCCAGCTTTCTGGAGCGGCTGGAGATGTATATCTGCCAGTATTCGTATGATGAGAAGCGCCCTGTCCTGTCCTTCCACTCGACGCTCTACTACGGCGACCCTGTAAGGGATGAAGTGATCGAACGCGCCAAGGATACGCTGACCCAATCAGGTATTCTTCCCAATTGGTATTTCACCGACGAGCCTTTTGAGGACTTCACAGGCCCTACCGTTTCCCACACCCTGCTCTGGGATCCGGCGGACAGCGCGTCCTGGCAGGAACCGTCCTCTTTCTGGCTCGTCACCTTTCAGTACCATAGCGAGTCAGGGGCCCATTACAAAAACTTGTCCGTGGTGCTTGACGACGAGAGCGGCCTGCCTATCACACTGGCCTTGAGCGACACCAACATGGCCAAGTGGCTGCCCTACAAAGCGGACGCGCTCCAGGCGTTTATGGAGCGGTATTTCGACGCCTTGGGACTGGAGGTTCAGTTCCAGGATTCTGACAACCCGGAGCCAGACGGCCTCGTACTGAGCTATTTGGTATCTGGTACGAACGTAGGCTATACAGCGGAGCATAACGCCACCCTGCTTAGCATCGGGCCGTATACCACCATCGGCGGAGCAATCTCGCCCAGCGGCTATGACGGCTGAAAAGATGGCACTTTGATGCAAAAACGCCCGAATTTCGACGGCGGTGCGTGGTAAGCTGGGAATACAGCCGATACAAAGGAGTGTTCCCCATGAAAACCAAGCGCCGCCGCAGCCTCCCCCTGCCCCTGCTCATCGCCCTGGCCCTGCTGCTGTTTGCCGCCGGGCTGGGGGCCGGCTGGAACGGGGCGTCCGCCTATTATAACGCCGCCGACCCCGTCCTGGCGGCGGCCGCGCCGCCCCCGCTCCAGGCCCCTGTTCCCCCATCGGACAAGCCCCTCCCCTCCCCCACGCCCATCCCTGACCGGGAGGACTGGGCGCTGACGCTGGTCAACTTCGACCACCCCCTGCCGGACGGCTTTGCCGTGCCCGAGCTGACCCAGCTGCGCAACGGTCACGCCATCGACAGCCGGGCCTATCCCGCCCTCCAGGCCATGATGGACGACGCCCGGGCGGCAGGGCTCCAGCCGCTGATCTGCTCCTCCCTGCGCACCTGGGACGATCAGGAACGGCTCTTTGCGGCCGAGGCGCGGAACTGGCTGGCCCGGGGCTACATACGGGAGGACGCCGAGGAGCAGGCCGCCATGTGGGTGGCCCGTCCCGGCACCAGCGAGCATCAGACCGGCCTGGCGGTGGACATCGTGGATCTGTCCTACCAGGTTTTGGACGAGGGCCAGGAGAGCACCCCCGTCCAGCAATGGCTCATGGCCCACTGCTGGGAGTACGGCTTCATCCTGCGCTATCCCACGGACAAAAGCGCCCTCACCGGCGTGAGCTACGAGCCCTGGCACTACCGCTATGTGGGGGTGGATGCCGCCAAAGAGATCATGTCGGACGGGCTGTGTTTGGAGGAATATCTCGCGCGGTAAGGGGCGGTTTATTGCGGCTCGTCCTCCCTCTCTCGTCTTTTCGGCGTGGGTTGTGTTTCCAAATCGTTTGAGAATCGTTCATTGTGGCGGTTGGCTCGGTTTTGGCCTTGCGTCGGGCCGTGTTCCCGGTCAACGGCCGTCGAATCTATAGGCAAAGCCCGGAGGCTTGACGGCACATGACTGCCGCTCCAAGCCTCCGGGCTCTTTTCATCTTCGATCCATCAATTTTATCAGGCCAGATGCGCCGCGCACTGTAAGGTTGCGATGCTGTGGGGGGCCAGCTCAAAGCTGTAGCCCTCCTGCCTGTCCGGGGTGACGGACATGGGCAGCGCCCGGTCGGTCCGGTTGAGCACCACCACAACATAGCTGCCGTCGGGGTTTTCAAAGGCGGCGGCCTCCAGGTCTGTGTTCCAGCTGGACACGCCCAGCCGCACCGCCCCGGGGCGGATGAAACGGCTGAACTGGCCGATGTAGTAGTACTCGGTTTGGAGGACAAAGTCCGCGCCGTCCTCTGTCAGCATCACCGGGGCCTCGCAGAAATTGCCCACGTGGTTGGGCCCGCCCTTGGCGTCCAGCAGCAGGTTCCAGTCGATGCTGCCGGAGATGCCCGCGTTCAGGTTGCCGATGATGTCATGGGCGTACATCTCCGCCTTTTCCAGGGGCGTCATACCGTCAAACCGGCTATACTCCACGCAGCCCTCGCTGAACCACAGCTCCTTGTCCGGCCAGCGGTCCTTCGTCAGCCGCACCGCGTCGAAGTGGTCGCCGCTGTACCAGTGGATGGCGAAGCCGTCCACGGCCTGTTCCGCCCCCGGGACAGCCATGGTCCCCGCGGCGCGCCGGGGCAGCGAGTCCTTGTTGTGATCCCAGGCCAGGATCTTCACGTCGCCGCAGCCGGCCCGCGCCAAAGCGGGAGCCAGATATCCCGCGGCGAACTCGCCCTCCTCCTGGGCGGAATAGATGCAGGAGTCCCAGGTCTGAACGGCGGCGGGCTCGTTCTGGACGCTCATCAGCCGCACGTCGCACCCCGCCGCCCGGTAGTGGGCGGCGTACTTTGCCATGCACCCGGCCCAGCGCGCCCGATGCTCCGGCTTCAGGCTGCCGCCATGGTTCATGTCCCCGTTGGTCTTCATGAATGCCGGGGGGCTCCAGGGGCTGAGCAGCAGGCCGATGGGCGCCCCGGCCGTCTTTTGCGCCGCCAGGATCATGGGGATGATATCCCGGTCGTCCATAGAGGTGTCAAAGCCCTCGTCCTCCGGGCCCGCCTGACAGGCGTAGTTGCCCAGGGCGAAGTCGCAGCTGCCGATATGGGCGCGGCCCAGGGTGTAGCCCAGGCCGTCCGGCCCAAAGTAAGCGTCCAAAAACGCCTGCCGCCGCTCTGGGGGCAGCCCCTTCCAGCACACCGCCGCCGCCTGGGTAAAGGCGCCGCCAAAGCCATGGAACTGCTGGCCCCGGACGTTGGCGTAAATGGACACCTGCTTCATGCGGTTCACCGGACCGATGTCCAGCAATGTCTCCTGCCAGCGCTCGCCGGTCTGTAAATTTGTGGTGGTCAAAATCGCGTTCATTGCCACAGCCTCATTTCATAATGACTTGGATTTCAGTGATTTGGCCCTCCCGCGCCATACGGGCCTCCCGCTCGGGGAGATACGGGCCGTCCACGGTAACGATCTCCCCATTTGTTTTGGTGAGGATCCAGCGGATGGGGACGGTCTGACCGGGGCACAGGGCCCTCAGCCCCGGCGCGTAGTAGGTCACAGGGATGCCCCCCAGGAAAGCGGCCCGCACCGTGCTGTCCGCCCCCATCAGGTAGTCGGGGACGCAGGGGGAGAAGCGCAGCTCCAGTCCGTCCGCGCCCATGCGGAAGGGTTCTGGGCCGAAGAACATCAACTGCCACATCTGCAAAAATTCCGCCGTGGAGCCGGACAGCCGCGCCACGAACCCACGCCCCCACAGTTCGGGATCCGGGTTGGCGGAGGAGGCCAGGAAGGACACGTTCTCCAGCGGGCCGCGCCCATACTTCGCCGGGTCCAGGAAGGGGACGGCGGCGGCGTGGAAGTCCTGGCAGAACTGGTCGTACAGCCCGCTTTTCAGCAGCTCCAGCAGGTATTTGTACTCCATGTGGAGCCAGATGGACT
>CAZCFU010000156.1:0-4047 GCA_964498005.1 uncultured Oscillospiraceae bacterium
GCCGCCACCAGGAAGCCCGACGTGCCGCAGGCCGGGTCGCAGATCACCTCGTCGGGGCCGGGGGCCATGAGCTCCACCATCATTTTGATGATGTGCCGCGGGGTGCGGAACTGGCCGTTCACCCCGGCGGTGGCGATTTTGGACAGCAGGAACTCGTACACGTCGCCCCGGACGTCGCCCTCCCGCGCCTGGGCCATTTGCTCATAGATGCCGTCCAGCGCCGTGACCACCTTGTCCAGCATCAGCGGCGTGGGGATCTTGAAGATGGCGTCATCCATGTACTTGGCGTAGGCGCTGGCCTTGTCCCCGTGGAGGTTCTTGATGAAAGGGAACACTTGCTCCTGCATGACGGAGTACATTTTTTCGGCGGGGAAGTCGTGAAACACAGACCATTTGAGCCGGTTTCCGGGAACGGTACGCTCGCCAATGCGCACTTCCTCCGTGAAAATGCTCTGGTGATCCAAGCCCAGCATGGCGGCTTCACGGGCTCGGAGGTTGTCCGTCTCGTCCAGGTCATGGATGAACATGAGGTAGGTCATCTGCTCCACCACGTCCAACGGATTGGTGATGCCGCCGGTCCAAAAAATCTCCCAGAGACTGTTGATCCTGTTTTTCAGTTCGCCTGTAATCATGCTGGCTGCTTCCTCTCTGTTTCTATAGTGAATGGCTATTTGCTTTTGATGCCGTCGTGGAAAACTTGCCGCAGCAGATCTGTCACCCCTTGCGCCGCTTGAATCGTCGCAATCATCAAGAGGTCCCCGTCTATATCGGCCCAGTTGATGTCATAGCCTGCGCCGCGGATCAGTTGGGAGAGAAATGCCCGCTGAGACCTCCCGTTGCCTTCGCGGAAAGGGTGCAGTTCGTTGGTGGCACAGTAGAAATCAACGATTTCCTCCACAAATTCATCGTGGGGGAGCCCCCAATAGTAGTTGCAAGCCTTCAGCCGTTCGAAAATCAGGTCAGCTCTCTGCTCGATTTCCTCAGCAGGGCAGAAGCGGGTGCCTTTCTTGCTGATATTCACTGTGCGTATCTGTCCGGCCCAATCATAGAGATCAGAGAACAGAAAATGATGGACGGCCTTGTAGTGGGCAAAGTCAAAACCGCCTTCAAGTGGATTCTGTTCCAGCTTGGAGGCGTTGACAAAAGTGGCGAGGGCTTCCGCTTCATTCAGCGTGACCTCGTCGCGGATATCCAGCTTGTTGATGAGCACGGTGGTGCCGGGGTAGCAGTTATCTTGAATCGGGTCAATACTGTATGCCATGATGCTAAGCCCTCCCAGTGGCCTTTGAAAGACGCTTCAGATAGTCTGCCAGCGTAGCTTCCCCACGTAGGATGCGTTCGCATTGCTCCCGCATCTCCGGCGTCACCTCATAGCCCTCCATCCGAACGGATGCCTCCGCATTTTCCATGGGCAGGGGATAGCTCTTTTGATCAAAATTGTTCATAAAAAAGGCTCCTTGTCATAAAAACAAGGAGCCTGGAGCTGGTAATGTGACTCGAACACACGACCTGCTGATTACGAATCAGCTGCTCTACCGACTGAGCTATACCAGCGTTTGCTATGAGAACCGACTCCTCGCCGAATTCTTTTTTTAGTTTACCACAGATTTGCGGATTTGAAAAGAGATACCTTACGGACAACCAGAGACCTGCTGATTACGAATCAGCTGCTCTACCGACTGAGCTATACCAGCATAGTGTGACCCACAGCAAAAAGCATTGTAGCACAAGTCCTCAGGCCTCGTCAAGAGCGAAGGAGAAAAATATCTGTGAAAATGCCTTATATCCGGGTAAGAAGAGGGGGAGAAGATGGGAATATCCCAGCATTGCATTTTTTACGGCAGTGTGATAAACTGATTCATAACAATTATCGCTTCGAGGCGGGAAAGGATCCTGGACTATGATTGACAGCTGGAATATCACCATCCCTCAGTTGACTGGGGACGAACCCCGTCGGGCTTATATTTATCTCCCGGACTCCTGGGAGATGGATCCCGACCTGCGTTATCCCGTTCTCTATATGTTCGACGGGCACAACGTGTTCTTTGACGAGGACGCCACCTATGGCAAGAGCTGGGGGCTGGGCGAATATCTGGACGCCACCGAGACTCAGATCATCGTGGCCGCTGTGGAGTGTAACCATCATCCAGACAACGGCCGTTTGTCCGAATACTCTCCCTGGTCGTTCTACACCGGCGGCTTTGGCCGGGTGGCAGGGCGGGGAAGGACCACCATGGAGTGGCTGGTTCACGCCTTCAAGCCGGAGATCGACCGGGAGTTCCCCACGCTTCCAGGCCGGGAGGACACCTTCATCGCGGGCAGCTCCATGGGCGGGCTTATGAGCCTGTACGCCCTGCTGGAGTACAACCGGTATTTCTCCCGGGCGGCGGCGCTGTCCCCGTCCCTGTGGGTGGCCCCGGGGAAGGTCGACACCCTCATCCGCACGGCGCGGGTAAACCCCAACACGGTGCTGTACATGGATTATGGCTCCCGGGAGCTGTCCAATCACGCCCAGACCTTCAAGCTGCTGGGCCGGACAGCGGCGGCGCTGCTGGATAGGCGCGTCCTTCTGGACTTCCGCATGGTGCCGGGCGGCGACCACAGCGAGGCCAGCTGGGAACGGCAGATCCCGTTTTTCATGAATACCCTGCTTTACGGGCGGGAAGATCAATGACCGTGTCTCGTCCCTGCGGGGCGGGAGGATTAACAAAAGCTAAGGAGAGAGCTGAATGGAGACACAGTACTTTAAAAATTACAGCCCCGCGCTGGGCCGGGATATGGAGTGCAAGGTATACGGCCACGCGGGCCGTCCTGTGCTGTTCATCCCCTGCCAGGACGGACGGTTCTTTGACTTCGAAAACTTTCACATGGCCGACGCTTGGGCGCCATGGATCGAGTCCGGCCAGGTAATGGTGTTCTCCATCGACACCATGGACGCTGAGAGCTGGTCGGACAAGGGGGGCGACCCCTATTGGCGCATCCGCCGGTACGAGCAGTGGATCGCCTATATCACCGACGAGCTGGTGCCCTTCATGCGGGCCATGGTGAACGAGCGCAACGGCTGGGAGGGCGAGGCCGGAGTGCTGGTGTTCGGGTCAAGCCTGGGAGCTACCCACGCCGCCAATCTGTTCTTCCGCCGCCCCGATCTGTTTGACCGTGTGCTGGCCCTCAGCGGCATCTACAGCGCGGACTATGGCTTTGACAGCTACATGGACGAGGTGGTATACCGCAATTCTCCCGTCCACTACCTGTCCGATATGCCCAAGGATCACCCCTTTATCGACCTCTATAACCAGAAGAAGGGCGTTATCTGCGTGGGCCGCGGCCCCTGGGAGATCCCGGGCACTACGCTGTGGCTGGCGGATATTTTCCGGGAGAAGGATATCCATATCTGGGTGGACGTCTGGGGCTGGGACGTGGCCCACGACTGGGACTGGTGGTATAAGCAGGTGGCCTATTTCGTGCCCTATTTGCTGGAAGATTGAACTTAATTATAAAGAGAGAAGGAAAAACCAATGAAAAACGTCATCTTTATTTCCCCCAATTTTCCCACCAACTACTGGCAGTTCTGCCGGGAGCTGAAAAACAACGGCATGAACGTGCTGGGCATCGGCGACGCGCCCTATGACGAGCTGGCAGGCGAGCTGAAGGACAGCCTCAACGAGTACTACAAGGTGGGCAGCCTGGAGAACTATGACGAGGTGTACCGCGCCGTGGCCTTCCTGACCTTCAAGTATGGCCGGATCGACTGGCTGGAGTCCAACAACGAGTACTGGCTGGAGCGGGACGCCCAGCTGCGCACCGATTTCCACATCACCTCCGGCTTCCAGACCGACGATATCCCCCGGATCAAATACAAGTCCAAGATGAAGGAGTTCTACGAGAAGGCAGGCATCCCCGTGGCCCGTTACCATCTGGTGGACGATCTCAAAGGGTGTCTGGCCTTCATCAAGAAGGTGGGCTGGCCGGTGGTGGTCAAGCCGGACAACGGCGTGGGCGCCTCCGACACCCACAAGCTGTCCAACGAGGAGGATCTGAAGCACTTCC
>CAZCFU010000157.1:0-4033 GCA_964498005.1 uncultured Oscillospiraceae bacterium
GCGTCCTGGATGTCGTTGAAGGTGATCTTGCTCTCGTTTTTCTGGTACTTGCCGTTCTGCTTCAGCCAGCCGTCGATGGCGGACACAAAGGCGGAGCGCATGGCCTTTTCCGGCGAGCCGCCGTGCTCCAGCCAGGAGGAGTTGTGGTAATGCTCGATGACCTGCACCCGGTTGGAGAAGCAGAAGGACACCGACAGCTTCACTTTATATTCCGCCTTGTCCGCCCGATCCTTTCCCCGACGCTCCGACTGCCAGAACACCGGGGCGGTCAGCGGGTCGTCCCCCGCCAGCTCGGTGACATAGTCCACGATGCCGTTTTCATAGCGGAAATCGGTGGTCTCAAACTTCCCGCCCTCCTGGCTGCGGAAGCGGAAGGTCACCCCGGCGTTGACCACCGCCTGACGCTTCATCACGTCGGCGTAGTAGTCCACGGGGATGTCGATGTCGGTGAATACCTCCAGGTCGGGCTTCCAGTGGAATTTGGAGCCGGTCTTCTTCCGGTCGGCGGGCTCCTTCTTCATCTCGCCCACGATCTCGCCCTTCTCGAAGTGGAGGGTGTACTTGAAACCGTCCCGGTAGATCACCGCGTCAAAGTATTCGCTGGCGTACTGGGTGGCGCAGGAGCCCAGGCCGTTCAGGCCCAGGGAGTACTCGTAGTTGTCCCCGGCCCCGTCCTTGTACTTGCCGCCGGCGTACAGCTCGCAGAACACCAGCTCCCAGTTGTAGCGGCCCTCCGCCTCGTTCCAGTCCACCGGGCAGCCCCGGCCGAAGTCCTCCACCTCGATGGACTTGTCCTCGTACCGGGTGACGGTGATGAGGTCGCCGTGGCCCTCCCGGGCCTCGTCGATGGCGTTGGACAGGATTTCAAAGACGGCGTGCTCACACCCCTCCAGCCCGTCGGAGCCGAAGATGACGCCGGGGCGCTTGCGCACCCGGTCGGCCCCCTTGAGGGAGGAGATGGAGTCGTTGCCGTATTGCTGTTTGGTCGTGGACTTTGCCATAGCTGCACCTCTTATTTCTGCTCTCCCGGCGGGAGAAAAACGTCGAATTCGGACGGCGGTTGGCGAAAACCGCCCCAGTAGGCGGCAAATCCAGCTTTTGGGCCGTCAACAATATAGTATACCGCAAAACGGGCGGAAACGTCAAGGGCGAGGGTGGAAAGTCCCTCTTACCCTGAGCGCCGCGGTTCAGGTCTGCGCCAGTTCTCCCGGCGGCCCGATCCGGTAGACATAAAATCTCATCCTCTGTGTCAAATATACTTGACAAAACATCGCTCATATTTTACAATACAGAGCAGGAGGGATTTCCATGGACACAAAAACGATCGTACTTATCGTGGTGATGGTGATTTGCGTCATCGTTTATCTCGGCCCAATATATGGCGCGATGTACATTGAGGCCCAGGATCGCAAAAAGCGGGGCGAACTGCCCCCGGGCAAAGCCCTCTATGACGAGCGCCAGACCATCATCCGCCTGCGGGCGGGGGTACACGCCCTCTTCGCCCTGGGCGGCTATCTGGTTCTCTGGGCGGCGCTGGATCTCTTCGGCGGGCAGAAGGGCGGCTGGGCCTGGACTGGCGAGGTGGCCCCGCTGGTCTCTGTCGGCGTGGTGCTGGCGGCAGAAGTGTGGACGGTGGAGTGTACCCTGCGGGACGCGGCAGTTGGCTGGAACCAGAAAAACGGCGCGGCCGGCCAAGTGTCGATCTCCACCATCTACCTCTTTTGCTGCATGATTTGGGGCTATCTGTTCCAGGAGGATGGCAAGTTTGTCCTCGGCTGTGTGATGTACCTGACCGCCCTAGGTCTGGCCGTGATAGACTTGGTGACGCTCTACGCCATGCGCCGCAAGGAAAAGCGGCCGGGTCAGGAGGACGAATGAAAAACCTGCGGATGAAATCGGCCCGGGCGGCGCTGGGGTTGTCCCAGCAGGAGCTGGCCGACGCGGTGGGCGCGTCCCGGCAGACCATCAACGCCATTGAACAGGGGGACTACAACCCCACCATCAAGCTGTGCATCGCGATCTGCCGCGCCCTGGGCAAGAGCCTGGACGAGCTGTTTTGGGAGGCGGAGAGAGACGCATCGGGCACCGGTTTGAACGGGAAATCGTAACCCAAAACGGATGGAACGCACACAAAGGCAGCCGCCCTCATTTGGGCGGCTGCCTGGTCATTTGAATCAATCAAGTCCGGGCCAAGATCTCCACGGGCGCTTTTTCTCCGTCCACCCCTTGTTCCGCCAATAGGCGGCGTCCGCCTCGTTCCAGCCCCGCTTTTGCATTTGGCGCATGACGGCGAAAAAGAGCTTTGTTTTCACAGATGGCTTGACACACCCCTGACCCGCCCTGAGCTTACGCGCCAGCCGGTTGAGCTTCTTTTCAATGCGCTGTTTTTTCTTATCGCTGACCCGTTCCCAGGAGGTCTCCATGACCGCGACGCCATACCGATAGGTTTTCGCGACGCCCCAGAAGAAGGTGCTGTGAGCCATGTCCCGGTTGGTGCTTTTCATCCCGGCCCCAGCCGCCGTGGAGACGCACACAGCCTGTTTGGAGAACATTTTCTCCTCGGGGCGGTGTACCATCCAGCGCCAGCCATAATGGTCGAGGAGGGCTTTCATAGCGCCCGTGGCGTGATAGACGTAGACGGGGCTTGCCAAGATCAGCACATCGGCGGCGTCCATCGCCTCCGTGATGGGGGACAGCTTTTGAAAGTGCAGGCATTTGGTTTCCGATTCCGTAAAGCAGGCGGTACAGCCCACGCAGAACTCCCCAAAATCCCTTGGCAAAAAGAACTCTGTGACCTCGCCGTCCAGCTTTTCCGCCAGTGACCGCGCGATATGGCAGGTAGAGCCCTGGTGGCTCTGGCCATGGATGACCGTTATGTTCAATGAAACCGCCGCTTTCCGTTACACATTGAAGCGGAACAGGATGATATCCCCGTCCTGCACCACGTATTCCTTGCCCTCGGAGCGGATGAGCCCCTTCTCCTTTGCGGCGGCCATGGTGCCGCAGGCTTTCAAGTCCTCAAAGGCCACCGTCTCCGCCCGGATGAAGCCCCGCTCGAAATCGGTGTGGATCTTGCCCGCCGCCTGGGGCGCCTTCGTGCCCCGGGTGATGGTCCAGGCCCGGCACTCGTCCTCGCCGGAGGTGAGGAAGGAGATCAGCCCCAGCAGGGTGTAGCTCGCCTTGATGAGCCGATCCAGGCCGCTCTCGGCGATGCCCAGATCCTCCAGGAACATGGCCTTCTCGTCGGCGGGCAGCTCGGCGATCTCCGCCTCCAGCTTGGCGCACACCGGGATGACCCGGGCCCCCTCGGCCGCGGCCCGCTCCGAAACCTGGCTGTAATAAGGTACACCGGTGGGGTCGGCGAAGCCGTCCTCGTCCAGGTTGGCGGCGTAGATTACCGGCTTGAGGGACAAAAGTTCGCTGGTAGCGATGAGGGCCCCATCCTCCTTGTCCACCTCGCCGAGGTAAGACCGGGCGGACTTGCCGTCATTGAGCCAGTCCCGCAGGCCCTCGAACACCTCCGCCTCGTGGTTGAACTTTTTGTCGGCTTTCGCCGCCTTCCGGGCCTTGTCGATGCGCCGGTCGGCCATTTCCACGTCCGCCATGATGAGCTCCAGGTCGATGATGTCCATATCCCGGATGGGGTCGGTGGAGCCCTCCACGTGGATGACGTTCTCGTCGTCAAAGCACCGCACCACATGGACGATGGCGGCGCACTCCCGAATGTTGGCCAAAAACTTGTTGCCCAGACCCTCGCCCTTGGAGGCCCCCCTCACCAGTCCCGCGATGTCCACGAATTCCACCACGGCGGGGGTGGTCTTTTTCGGCTTGTAGAAGTCGGAAAGCCAGTCCAGCCGGCTGTCCGGCACGGCTACGGTGCCCACGTTGGGGTCGATGGTGCAGAAGGGGTAGTTGGCGCTCTCCGCGCCCGCGTTGGTGATGGCGTTGAACAGGGTGGACTTGCCCACGTTGGGAAGCCCCACGATTCCTAATTTCATATTGCTCTGCATCTCCTTTATTTTCATCGGTATGC
>CAZCFU010000158.1:0-4031 GCA_964498005.1 uncultured Oscillospiraceae bacterium
CCAGCAGGTACTGGATGGTGGGCAGGGCGGCACGGATGCGCTTGTCGTCGGTGATAGCGCCGCTGCCGTCCTTGGCCTGGGGCACGTTGAAGTCGCAGCGCAGCAGGACTTTCTTGCCCTTCACGTCGATGTCCTTGACGGTCTTCTTGTTGTAGTTCATGATGTTCTAACTCCTTTCATTTCTTACAATTTGAAGTGAATTAGGGTTTCAATTCATTGTGACGCCATTTCACCTTTTCCGCTCAATCCGGGAAATCCCTGCTGGCGCAGGGCCTCATAGGCCAGAATGGCCACCGAGTTGGACAGGTTCAGGCTGCGGGCGTCCTCCCGCATGGGGATGCGGATGCAGCGCTCCGCGTGGGCCGCTCGGAACCACTCCGGCAGTCCGGCGGTCTCCTTGCCGAAAAACAGCCAGCAGTCGTTCCGAAAATCCGCCCGGGTGTAATCCTGGGGGGCCTTGGTGGTGGCCAGCCACAGGCCGTCCACCTGGTTTCGGGCAAACAGGTCGTCCAGGCTGGGATAGACAGTCAGATCCACCATGGGCCAGTAGTCCAGCCCCGCCCTCTTCACCGCTTTCTCACTGATGTCGAAGCCCAGGGGCTCCACCAGATGGAGGCGGCTGCGGGTGGCGGCGCAGGTACGGGCGATGTTGCCGCAGTTCTGCGGGATTTCCGGCTCAACCAACACGATATTGACCATACTGTTTCCCAAATCCTCTCTAACCATGGACATTATAGACGCTTGACAAAAAAATAGCAAGAGAAAATGTGGCGAAACTGTCAAATTTTTACCCATTTTTGCTGTCACTTTGCCGAGGGCTCCCCATTTTTTTGAATTTTTCGCGTCGGCGGAGATTTTTTTGTCTCCGGCGCAACCTTTTGGCCCGGAGCGGGGTATCATAAAAAGACGGAGTTGAGTTGCCTTTTTTTCTCCCGTGTGCTAAAATATCCCCAACGCGGTCATACGAACAGATAAAGGGGAGGGCGGCACATGGATACCATGATCATCGGCATCGCCGGGGGGACCGGTTCGGGCAAGACTACTCTGACCAAGCGTCTTCGGGACTCATTCGGGGGCGACGTGTCCGTGGTCTACCACGACAACTATTATAAAAAGCACGTGGACATGACCTACGAGGAGCGGGCGGCGCTGAACTACGACCACCCCGACGCCTTTGACACCGCCCTGCTGGTGTCCGACCTGAAGAAGCTGGCCGCCGGCGAGACCATCCGCTGCCCGGTGTACGACTACTCCATCCACAACCGCTCGGAGGAGACGGTGGAGGTGCGTCCCACCAAGGTTGTCATCGTGGAGGGCATCCTGATCTTCGCCGACCCGGCCCTGCGGGAGCTGATGGACATCAAGATCTTCGTGGACACCGACGCGGACGTGCGCATCCTCCGCCGCATCCTCCGGGACGTGAAGGAGCGGGGGCGTTCGCTGGACTCGGTCATCAACCAGTACCTCACCACCGTCAAACCCATGCATGAGCAGTTTGTCCAGCCCAGCCGTCAGTATGCCGACCTGGTGGTACTGGCCGGGGGGCACAACCTGGTGGCGCTGGATATGATCACCCAGCGCGTCCGGAACCACATCGAGAGCCACTGAACAAAGCGCGGCGGACACGCCGCCAGACAGTTTAAGGAGGAAACAAATGATGAAGAAAGTTCTGTACGCGGCCATGGCCGCAGTGCTCTGCCTGTCCCTGCTGTCCGCCTGCTCGGGCGGCAAGGAGGACAGCCCGTCCAACGCCCCCGGCAAGTCCGTTGATCTGGGCGCCTTCGGCCAAACCGTCACCGAAACCCACGAGCTGGGCGGCTTCATGCAGCTCATGAACCCCTCCGACCCGGACATGGGCGAGATGATGGCCGATATGCTGAACAACTACTACCCCGGCCTGGCCGACCTGGATCTGATGCAGATGAAGATTTATATGAGCATGATCTCCTTCAGCAGCGGCGAGCTGGCCCTGGTGGAGGCCAAGACTGGCGACGACGCGGCCAAGGTCCAGGAGATTTTCCAGAAGCGCGTCACCGATAAGACCACCGAGGGCCCCAACAACTACCCCGAGGAGGTCGAAATGTGGCAGCGCTCCTCCAAGATTGTGACCAACGGGAACAACGTCATGCTGGTGTGCGCCGAGGACTGCGACGCCATCGTCGATGAGTTCAACGCCCTGTTCCAGTGATCTGACCGCGTAGGAGGAGAAAGAAATGAAACGCGCCCTTGCCTTGACCCTAACCGCCATCCTGGCGCTGACCCTGCTGTGCGCCTGCAGCGGTACCAATTCTAAGGAGACTGTGATCCCCTCCGAGCCGGCGGAGGTCACCGAGTCCGTCCGGCCCGCTCCGACCCCTTCCCCGGAGCCCACTCCCGAACCCTCCGCCGAACCCAGCGCGGAGCCGTCTGAGGAGCCCTCCGCCGAGCCGTCCTCGGAGCCCGCCATGGCCCCCTCCGAGGCCCCGGCGGCCACGCCCACCCCCACTCCTACCCCCGCGCCCACTCCTATGCCGGAGCCAACCCCCACCCCTGAGCCCACTCCGGAACCCACCCCCGAGCCCGCCGACCGGGTGGATCTGGAGGCGTTCTATGAGGACGTGACCAATATGCACGAGTTCGGCTTCCTGGGCCTGGCCAGCGATGAGCTGTTGGACGGTTTCTATCCCGGCCTGACCGGGATAGAAACCGAGCAGTGCCTGGTCTATGTCTGCCAGATGTCCATGAACAACGGCGAATTCGGTCTGGTGCAGGTCAAGAACAGTGAGGATGTGGCCGCGGTCAAGGCCATTTTCCAGGCCCGGATCGACTATATGGTGGGCGACGGCAACGGCCCCGGCGGCGCCTGGTATCCCGGTCCCACTATGATGTGGGATGAGAACTCCCGCGTGGTTTCCAACGGGAATTATGTTATGATGGTCATCCACGAGAACTGCGACGATATCGTGTCCCAGTTCAACGAGCTGTTTTAAGGGAAAAGCCCAGAGCCGCGTGCCGCGGACCGGCGCGGCGTGACAAGCGAAAAGCGAAAGCAATATAGGGGGGCGGCCAGGCCGCTCCCCTTCCGTCAGAATAAGCTCCATGAGGTGAACGCCTGTGATTTTTTCCAGTCCATATTTCCTGTTTTTGTATTTCCCCATCGTATTGCTGCTGTACTATATCTCCCCGCTGAAGTGGCGCAATCTGGTGCTGCTGGTGGTCAACCTGATCTTCTACGGCTGGGGCGAACCGGTCTATGTGCTCATCATGTTCCTGTCCATCGCCATCGACTACAGCCACGGGCGCATCGTCACCCGCTGCAAGGCCAAGGGGAATGACCGGGGCGCGAGGGCGGCGGTGGCCTCGTCCGTGGTATTCAATTTGCTCCTGCTGGGCTTCTTCAAGTATTGGAACTTCATCGCCGGAAGCCTTGCCGCCCTGGGTGCGGGCTTCCTGCCCGTCATTGAGAAGCTGCCCCTGCCCGGCGGGGGGAGCATCCCCTTCACCCTGCCCATCGGCATCTCCTTCTACACCTTCCAGACCATGAGCTACACCATCGACGTGTACCGCGGGGACGCCCGGTGCCAGAAGAACATCGTCACCTTCGGCACCTTCGTCACCCTGTTCCCCCAGCTCATCGCGGGGCCCATCATCAAGTACAAGGATCTGGACGAGCAGCTGGAGCACCGGGATCACTCCTTTGAGAAGTTCGCCTCCGGCGTCCAGCGCTTCACCATCGGCGCGTGCAAGAAGGTGCTGCTGGCCAACGCCCTGGGCCCCCTGTGGGACGTATACCTGGCCACCCCGGGGGCGCGGCTCACCACCCTAGGGGCTTGGCTGGGCATCGTCGCCTTCTCCCTCCAGCTCTATTTCGACTTCTCCGGCTACTCCGACATGGCTATCGGCCTGGGCCGTATGCTGGGCTTCGAGTTTTTGGAAAACTTCAACTACCCCTACCTGTCCAAGTCGGCCAGCGAGTTCTGGCGGCGGTGGCACATCTCCCTGGGCAGCTGGTTCCGGGAGTACCTCTACTTCCCCCTGGGCGGCAGCCGGGT
>CAZCFU010000159.1:0-4000 GCA_964498005.1 uncultured Oscillospiraceae bacterium
TCCAGAGCCGCCAGTACCACAAGCTCATCGACGGGGAGCAGGTGGCCCGGACGGCCTTTGAGATCTCAGTGATGAACCTACTGCCCGAAGAAAATCAATTGTAGACCTCCGGGCACACCTCCCGGATCTTTGCCCGGATGGCGCGCAGGTCGGCGAAGGTATCCGGCTTCTTGGTGGGGTCGCGGAGCAGGGCGGCGGGGTGGTAGATGGCGGTGTAGAACACGCCGTCCTTCTCCACCCACTGGCCGTGATCCTTGGTGATGCGGTAGTTGGGATCGATCAAGCGCTGGGCGGCGATGCGCCCCAGGCAGATCACGATTTTAGGCCGGATCAGCTCCAGCTGCTCCCACAGGTAGCCGATGCAGGCGTCCTGCTCGGTGTTCAGGGGATCCCGATTTTTGGGCGGGCGGCATTTGACGATGTTGGTGATGTAAAAGTTTTTCTCCCGGCTCAGGCCGATGAGGGACAGCATCTCGTCCAGCAGCTGCCCGCCCCGGCCCACGAAGGGCTCGCCCTGCAAGTCCTCGTTTTCGCCGGGGCCCTCGCCGATGAACATGACCCGGGCGTCCTTCGGGCCCTTGCCGAACACCACGTTGGTGCGGGTGTCCGCCAGGGCGCATTTCTGGCAGGCGAGACAGCGGCGCTGTAATTCTTCCCAGTTTGGCATAGGGGTAATCCCTCCTATCCTATGTTTCCTTCCAACAGCATTATAACGCCGCGGGAGGGCTGTGTCATCTCTTTTTTGTGAATAATCCTTTAGACCGCCCAGCGGTTGACAGCGGCCCCCGGCTGAGGTAAAATATCATGAACGATCAAACGTGGCGGCGCAAATTTTCCCGGACGGTACCTCTGTACGGTCCGGGATTTTTGTCAGCCGCCGGGAGGAGGGGCTGTCATGAATATTACCCCGGAATTAGTGGGGCATATCGCGGATCTGTCCCGTTTGGAGCTGGCGGCGGGGGAGAAGCGGGACATGACCGCCGAGCTGGAGCGGATCGTGGCCTATATGGACGTGCTGGACAAGCTGGACACCACGGGCGTGGAGCCCATGAGCCACGTATTCCCGGTGAAGAACGTCCTGCGGGAGGACGAGGTGGAGCCTTCCCAGGGTCGGGCCGAGCTGCTGGCGGGGTCGCCCGCCCCGGACAGGGAAGCGTTCCTGGTGCCCAAAACCGTGGAGTGAGGGGGTGCGGCATGGAACTGACAAAGCTGACCGCCCTGGAGCTGGGCGCGGCCGTCAAAAAGGGTGAGGTATCGGTCAAGGAGGCCGCCCAGGCGGCGCTGGACGCTGTGGCGGCGCGGGACGGGGCGCTGAACGCCTTTATCACCGTCACAGCCGAGCGGGCGCTCAGCCGGGCGGAGCGATTGCAGGCCGGGGTGAAGGACGCCCAAAGCCCGCTCTACGGTGTGCCCATGGCCATCAAGGACAACATCTGCACAAAAGGGGTAAAAACCTCCTGCGCGTCCAAAATTCTGGGGGACTTCGCGCCCCCCTATGACGCGACGGTGGTGGACAAGCTGGCCGGGGCGGGGGCGGTGCCCCTGGGCAAGCTGAACATGGACGAGTTCGCCATGGGCTCCACCTCGGAGACCTCCTTTTACGGCCCGGTGAAAAATCCCTGGGATTTGGATCGTGTCCCCGGCGGCTCCTCCGGCGGCGCGGCGGCGGCTGTGGCGGCGGGCATGGGCTGGTACGCCATCGGCTCCGACACCGGCGGCTCCATCCGCCAGCCCGCGTCTTACTGCGGCGTGACGGGCATGAAGCCCACCTACGGCACCGTGTCCCGGTATGGTCTGATCGCTTACGCTTCTTCCTTGGATCAGATCGGCCCGCTGTGCCGGGATGCGGCGGACTGTGCCGCCATCCTGGACGTACTCCAGGGGAAGGACGCCAGGGACGGCACCAGCCTGGACGGGCAGTACGGACACCTGCTGGACAGCTTGACCGGGGACGTGCGGGGGCTGACCATCGGCCTGCCCGTGGACTGCTTCGGGGACGGGTTGGACGGTGAAGTCAAAGCCGCCGTGCTGGCCGTGGCGGACGTGCTGAAGGCCCGGGGGGCGGAGGTGGTCGAGCTGTCCTTCCCGGTGATGGAGTACGTGGTGCCCACCTACTATATCATCGCCGCCGCCGAGGCGTCCTCCAACCTGTCCCGGTTCGATGGGGTGAAGTACGGCTGGCGGGCGGAGGAATATGAGGGACTTGCCGACCTCTACCGCAAGACCCGCACCCAGGGCTTCGGTTCCGAGGTGAAGCGGCGCATCCTGCTGGGCACCTTTGTGCTGTCCTCCGGGTACTACGATGCCTATTATAAAAAGGCGCTCCAGGTCAAGGCGGTCATCAAGGACGCCTTTGATAAGGCGTTTCGGCAGTGCGACCTGCTCCTCACCCCCGTGGCCCCCGCCACCGCGCCCCGCCTGGGGGAGAGCCTGTCCGACCCACTGCAAATGTATTTGAGCGACGTGTACACGGTGTCGGTGAACCTGGCGGGCCTGCCGGGGCTGTCCATGCCCTGCGGGTTTGACGCCAAGGGCCTGCCCATCGGCGCCCAGCTCATCGGGCCCCACTTCGGGGAGGGCGCACTTTTGAACGTTGCCCGCGCCTTCCAATTGGACACAGACTACCATAAGCGTACCCCGAAGGGAGGCGGCCCGGCATGACCTGGGAAACCGTCATCGGCCTGGAGACCCATGTGGAGCTGGCCACCAAGACGAAGATTTTCTGCTCCTGCACCACCGCGTTTGGGGGCGAACCCAACACCCACTGCTGCCCGGTGTGTACCGGGATGCCGGGGACGCTGCCCGTTCTCAACAAAAAGGTGCTGGAGTTCGCCGTCAAGGCCGGGCTGGCGCTGAACTGCTCCATCACCCGGTACAGCAAGTTCGACCGGAAAAATTACTTCTATCCCGATCTGCCTAAGGCGTATCAGATCTCCCAGCTGTATCTTCCCATCGCCCGTGACGGCGCGGTGGATATCCGCACCGAAGCCGGGGACAGGACCATCCGCATCCACGAGCTGCATATGGAGGAGGACGCGGGCAAGCTGGTACACGACCCCTTGACCGGCCAGACCCGGGCGGACTACAACCGCTGCGGCGTGCCGCTGATCGAGATCGTCACCGAGCCGGACTTCCGGACTGCGGATGAGGTGATCGCCTACCTGGAAAAGCTGAAGGAGACATTGCAGTACCTGGGCGTGTCCGACTGCAAGATGCAGGAGGGCTCCCTGCGGTGCGACGTGAACCTGTCCGTGCGGCCCATGGGCAGCGAAGAGCTGGGTACCCGCACGGAGATGAAAAACCTGAGTTCCTTCAAGGCCATCGTCCGGGCCATCGACTATGAGGCGAAGCGGCAGATCGAGCTGATCGGGGAGGGCAAACGGGTGGTACAGGAGACCCGCCGTTGGGACGAGGACAGGGACGCCTCCTATGCCATGCGTTCCAAGGAGGACGCCCAGGACTACCGCTACTTCCCCGAGCCGGACATCCCGCCCATCGAGCTGTCCGAGGAATATCTGGACGGGCTGCGCTCCGCCCAGCCGGAGCTGGCCGAGGCGAAGCGGGAGCGGTATCAGGCGGACTACGGCCTGCCCGAGTACGACTGCCAGATGATCACCTCGGACAGGACACTGGCGGCGTTTTTCGAGGAACTGGTGGCGCTGGGCGCGCCCCCCAAGCAGGGGGCCAACTGGATCATGGGCGAGGTGCTGGGGGCGCTGTCCGCCCGGGGGATTGAACCCAAGGACATGAGGCTGACCCCGCCTACCCTGGCCCGGCTCATTGCGCGGGTAGCCGAGGGGAAGCTGAACCGCAACACCGCCGTCAAGGTATTCGAGGCTGTTTTTGACACGGATGGGGACGTGGACGCCTACGTCAAAGGACACGGTCTGGAACAGGTCAACGACGACGGCCTGGTGCGGGAGGTCTGCGTCCGTGTACTGGAGGCCCATCCCCAGTCTGTGACCGACTACCGGGGCGGCAAGGAAAAGGCCTTTGGCTT
>CAZCFU010000160.1:0-3993 GCA_964498005.1 uncultured Oscillospiraceae bacterium
TTGCCGCCCTGGGCCATTTTGTCCATGGGCCCGCCGCCGGGGTAGCCCAGCCCCAGCACCCGGGCGGTCTTGTCAAAGCACTCCCCCGCCGCGTCGTCCCTGGTGCCGCCCAGCACCTGGAAGTGGGTGTAGTCCTGTACGTCCACCAAAGCGGTGGTGCCGCCGGACACGCACAGGCACAGGAAGGGGGGCTCCAGGTCGGGGTGGGCGATGTAGTTGGCGGCGATGTGCCCCCGGACGTGGTGGACGGGGATCAGCGGCACCCCCAGGCCGAAGGCCACGGACTTGGCAAAGGACACCCCCACCAGCAGCGCCCCGATGAGGCCGGGGGCGTAGGTCACCGCCACGGCGTCGATGTCCGCCTTGGTCATATTCGCCTGCCGCAGGGCCTCGTCCGCCAGCCCGGAGATGGCTTCCACGTGCTTGCGGGAGGCGATTTCCGGCACCACGCCGCCGTAGATGGCGTGCATATCCGCCGAGGAGGCGATGACCGAGGACAGCACCGTGCGGCCGTCCCTCACCACGGCGGCGGCGGTCTCGTCGCAAGAGGATTCAAAGGCCAGAATATTCATCTAAATCACGTCCCTTCCTCCGCTACTTCTCCTGATTGAGAACCCGGGGAAGCATGGTCATCACCACACCCAGCCCCGTAGAACCCAAAAACTTGAGAAAGGCCATGTGGCGCAGGCTGGCGCCGAAGAAGTCCCCGTCAGCGGGATCCATTTTGATCCGCAGGGACGGCACGCCAAAGCTCATCAGGCACCATGTCCCCACGAAACCAAACAGGAACAGCAGCATGGTCAGCACCCTGTCTGCCCACTTGTTTTTCTTGTTCATGTCCAATCCTCCTCATCAAATTCCTCTACCCATTCCGGGGCGGGGTGGATCTCTTCGCCGGGGCCCAGGGGAAGCTGGATATACCGTTCCATATGTGCCGGGGAAAAATACCCGGCGTATACCCCCCGGTGCATGGCCTCCACCTTCCGGTCGTCCGTCTCCGGGCCCCGATACAGGCAGTGGAAGCGTACCCCGAACAGGGCGCACTCATAGTCCAGCACCCGGAAGCCGTTGCGCTCATAAAAGGCGATGCGCCTGCGGCGCAGGTCGTTCTCGGTGGGGTCGTCCGAGCAGGGGGCCTCCGCCTCGCCGAAAATCTGGCCGTAGCGTTCCATCAGCAAAGCCAGGATCTTCGTGCCCAGCCCGCCGTTTCGCAGGCCCCGGAGGACACCGAAGTATTCCAGCAGCGCCCCGGATCTGTCCTCCGGCAGCCACGCCAGGGCGTAGCCCACCGGCTTCCCAGTCTCAGCGACCAGCAGGGGCTCGTACCGGCCCCTGTCCATCAAGCGGAGCATGGCTGTCAGCGGCTTCAGCTCCGATTTGGGAAAGTCCACAGTCATCTCGTTTTGGTAGAGGGCGGTCAATTCCGCTTTATTTAACAGCTTCAATTCCATTCTCAAACTCCAAAGTCATCAGGATCGCGTCCTCTTTCGGCGCGTCATAGTAGTTTTTCCGCCGCCCCACCGCCGCGAAGCCGTGCTTTTCGTACAGCGCGATGGCAGGGGCGTTGGAGGCGCGCACCTCCAGCATGAGGACAGACAGGTGTTCCCGGCCAAAGCCGGTGAGCGCCCCCAGCAGGGCGTCCGCCACCCCCCGGCGGCGGGCCTCCGGGGCCACGGCGATGTTGTCCAGATTGCCCTCGTCCAGTACCACGGACAGCACGGCGTAGCCCAAAATCGCCCCGTCCTCTCCCTCCGCCAGCAGGATGGCGGTGTGGGGGTTGTCCAGCGCGGCCAGGAACAGCTCCTCGCTCCAGGGGTCGGCGGGGAAGCAGCGCCTTTCCAGCGCGGCCACCTGGGGCAGATAGGCGGCGGTCATGGGCACAATGCGATAAGCCATCAGTTCCCCTCCCGCCGGAACAGGTACTGATGCCAGATGGGCATATCCGAGGGCAGCTCCCGCTGGTAGGAGAACAGCCCGCCCGCTCCCTCTGTCAGCTCATCCAAGGTGTGGGCGATGAAATTGCGGTCGTATTCCTCGCCGTCGATCTGCCGGAGGCTCCACTCGTCCAGCTTGCCGGTGCCCTCCCGGATGGAGGCCAGCACCAGCCCTCCGGGCCGCACCACCTGTGCCATCCGGGCAAAGGCCAAGGACAGGTCTTTCGTCTCGATGTGTACCAGGCCCGCGGACAGCAGGATGCCGTCCACCATGCCGATGTGGGAGTAGTCGCCCAACATATCCGCCTGGTAAAAAGGGATATCCGGGTTGCGCGCCCGGGCGATGTTCAGGCTCTCGCCGCTGAAGTCCAGCCCCAGCGCGTCAAAGCCCCGGGCCCGGATGCGTCCGGTCTCGTATCCCGCGCCGCAGCACAGATCCAGCACCCGCCCGCCGGGGGGCAAAAGAGATAGGAACTCATCCAGGCAGGGCAAGTACGCCTTGTCGTCATAGCCGTTGGCGGCCCATTCCGCCGCAGTTTTGTCATAGTATTCCTGCACACCCCGCATTTTTGGCCAGCCTCCTTTACAGCCGCGCCGCCGCCTCCAGCGCCACCCGCAGGTACTTCTCATAGTCTGACGTGGGCACCGCCCCCAGGGTGCGGGGATCCCAGGCGTCCCCGTCCAGGCAGTCCTCCGCGTAAATAAACTGGTACACCTCCGCGCCCCGAAACTGGGCCACCGCCATGGCGGAGGCGCACTCCATGTCCACGGCGACGCAGCCGTCGGCGCGGCGCTTCTCCATGTTGTTCCGGGTCTCCCGGTAGAGGGCGTCGGTGGTCCACACCCGACCCTTCACATAGGGGAGCTTCAGCTCGTCGAAAATTTCCCCCAGCCGCTCCGCCGTGGGGACGTCCACATAGTCACCGGCGGGCATATAGTGGTAGCTGACGCCCTCGTCCCGGTAGGCTTGGGTGGGGAGGATGAAATGTCCGACGGCAAGGGTTTTGTCCAGCACCCCGCAGGCGCCGTAGAGCAGCACCTTTTTCGCGCCCAGGGCAAGCGCCTCCTCCAGCAGTCCCGCCGTGCCCGCGCCGCCGATGAGGGTCTGGAAAATGCCGATATCCCTGCCGTGCCAGCAGAGCTTGTAGACCGGGATCTCCCATCCACCCCGGAGGGTGGCGGCGATCGTTGTTTCACCGATGTTTTGCAGGGCCTGGAGGGATTTTTCCTCAAATGTGAGGATCACCGTTTCAGGGAAGCCCTCCTGAGGCGCGTACATGGAGGACGGTTTCAAAATTTCCTCAGAATTGGGGTCAAAGGTATCGAACAAGCTCATGCTGAGCGCTCCTTTCTCAGTGCGTCTCCGCCCAGGTGCGGCCCGCCTTCGCGTCGGCGATCAGCGGCACGGACAGCGCCGCCACCCCCTCCATCTCCTCCTGGAGCAGAGCCTTGACCCGCTCCGCCTCGCCCTCAGGGCATTCCACGATCAGCTCATCGTGGACCTGGAGGACTAAGCGGGCCTCCAGCTTTTCCGCCCGCAGGCGGCTGTCCACGCGGATCATGGCCAGCTTGATGATATCGGCGGCGGTGCCCTGGATGGGCATATTCAGCGCCACCCGTTCGCCGAAGGATCGGGTGTTGAAGTTGGAGCTTTTCAGCTCCGGCAGCCAGCGCCGCCGCCCGTACATGGTGGACACAAAGCCGTCCTCCCTGCCCTGCTCCACCACCCGGTCCATATAGGCGCGCACGCCGGAGTAGTGCTCGAAATACTTCTCCATATACTCCTTGGCCTGGGGGACGGACACATGAATATCCTCGGACAGAGAATAGGCGGAGATGCCATACACGATGCCGAAGTTTACGGCCTTGGCCGCCCGGCGCAGCTCGGGGGGCACCGCGTCCTGGGGCAGGGAGAACACCTGGGAGGCGGTGACGGTGTGGATATCCACGCCGCTGTTGAAGCCGTCGATCATGGCGCTGTCCCCGGACATATGGGCCAGCAGCCGCAGCTCGATCTGGGAGTAGTCCGCGTCCACCAGCACCTTGCCCGCCGGGGCCA
>CAZCFU010000161.1:0-3985 GCA_964498005.1 uncultured Oscillospiraceae bacterium
CCCGCGTCCTCCTCGATGGAGGTGTGGAAGTACACCTGGAGGAGCACGTCGCCCAGCTCCTCCTTCAGGCCGTCCACATCGTCCCGGTCGATGGCCTCCGCCACTTCGTAGGATTCCTCCAGGAAGTTGCGGCGGATGGACTGGTGGGTCTGCTCCTGATCCCAGGGGCAGCCGCCGGGGTGGCGGAGGATGCGGACAATTTCTTCCAAATCCTTACAGGTATAGGACGATTTCGCTGACCAGTTTACCATAGTGTCACCTGAATTGCAATAGATTTTGCACGAAAGTTTGGTTTTTGGCCCCGAAAAGAGGCTTGAAGCGGAAAAATTACGGGATTCGGAGCAGCCGGGCGATCTTATCCCCCTTGGGCATGAGGGCCAGATCCTCCCGGGAGATGGCGTGGGTGAGCAGAATGAGGGCGAAATAGACGATGACGCCCACCCCGATGGCGGCGATCACCGACAGGGCGTTCCCCTTCCAGGACAGGATGGCTTCGCCCGCCTCGGTGAGCAGGGGCGTTTCGTCCTCCCCCAGGGCCTGGAAGGCGGTCAGCTTGACCAGCAGCTTGGACGCCAGCCCGTAGACGGCCCAGACGGACGCGCCCATGGCGGCGGCCGCCGCCGCGGGCTTGGCAAATACCCGGACATAGCTCAGGGAGCGGGGCAGGGCCAGCTTGATGATGACCAGATCCAGCAGGGCGATGACGGCAAAGCACACCAGGGTGCCGATGGGGCCGCCCTGGATGTTGATGTCGGGCTTGCCCACCAGCACATAGTTGATGATGATTTTGAGGACGCAGCCGATGACGGTGGTGAGTACCGGGATGGAGACCAGCCGGTGGGCCTGCATGATGGAATTGCACACCAGCATGACGCACACGCAGATGGAGGCGAGGCCCAGCATGGACAGCATCCAGCCCGCCAGGGCCACGTCGGTGCTGGGATAGAGCAGCTGGATGATGGGCTCGCCCAGGACGAACAGCCCTATCCCGGCGGGTATGGCCAGCAGGGCGGTGGTGCGCAGGGCGGTCTCGCTGACCTGGGCGGCCTGCCGGTAATTTTTCGTGGCCCGGGCGGCGGACACCGTGGGCACCACGCTGGCCGTCAGGGGGACCATGAAGGAGGCGGGCAGATTATAGAGGGTCATGGCCTTGTCATAGATGCCCTTTAAGGTGCGGGCGGCCTCCTCGGTGAAGCCGGCGGCGTCCTGGAGGCGGCCCATGATGATGCTGGAATCCAGCAGATTGACCACCGCCATCACCGACGAGCCCAGGGTGATGGGAATGGCCAGCTTGGTCAAGGTGGACAGGATCTTATCGGACTCATCCGGCCTGTCCCGGAACTTGGGCAGGGACAGGCGGAAGCGCCCGTAGCAGAAAAACATATACACCATGCCCAGGGCGCAGCCCACCGACACGCCCAGGATGGCGCCGCCGGCGGTCTGGGACTCGTCCATCCCCGCGCCTACCATCATCTTGGCCAGGGCCAGGCCGATGACCAGCTTGCACAGCGCCTCAATGACCTGGGACACGGCGGTGGGGGTCATCAGGGAGTGGCCCTGGAAGTACCCGCGCAGGGCGGACATGGGGCAGATGAAGAACAGGGCGGGGGCCAGGGCCAGGATGCTCCAATAGCTGTGGGAGTTGTTCATCAGCTCCGCCAGCTGCTTGGGGAAGAAGAGCATGATGGCGCAGCTCAGCGCGCCCAGGGTACAGAAAGCCACCATGGACAGCCGAAAGACCTTTTGCACCTGATTGCCCCGGTTCTGGGCGTGGGCTTCGGACACCATCTTGGACAGGGCCACCGGCAGGCCGCCGGTGGAGATGATGATGAGCAGGGAATAGATATAATAGGCGGTGTTGAAGTCGGCAAAGGCCGCGTCGGTGAGGATGCCGCCCAGAGGGATCTTGTACAGCGCGCCGATGACCTTGACCAGCACGACGCTGGCCGCCAGAATGGCGGCGCCGCCGAAAAAGGTATTCTTTTTTGGGGTGGATGCAGACATATCCTCAGACCTTTCCCATCAACGGAAGATAAGGGGCAGGGCGTACTGCTTGACCTCGGCCTTGATTTTTTCCAGATCCAGGGTCAGGAACGCCCCGTTTTTGTATATGATTTTGCCCCGGGCCATATTCATCCACACGTTGGAGCCGTGGGCGGCGAACACCAGGTTTTCCGCCTCGTCGTGGCAGGGGATCAGGTTGGGGGCGTCGAAGTCCACCAGGATCAGGTCGGCCGCGGCGCCCGCCTCGATGCGCCCGGTGTTCCGGCCCAGGGCCTTCGCGCCGCTGACGGTGGCCATTTCCAGCGCCTGACGGGCGGTGAGGGCCATGGGGTCCACCCGTACCCCGTTGTGGAGGATGGCGGCCAGCTTCATGTCGTCAAAGAAGTCCACGCTGTTGTGGGAGCTGACGCCGTCGGTGCCCAGGGCCACGTTCACCCCGGCCTGGAGCATATCGGGGATGGGGGCCACGCCGGAGCCCAGCTTCAGGTTGGAGTAGGGGTTGTGGACGCAGGACACGCCCTTGTCCGCCATGATGGCCCAGTCCTCGGGGGTGGTCCACACGCAGTGGGCGGCGATGGCCCGGGTGTCCCACACGCCGTACTGGTTGAGGATCTGGATGGGGGTCAGGCCGCCCCGGCGGCCCTTGCACTCCTCGTGCTCCTTGCGGGTCTCGGAGATGTGGACGTGCATACCCAGGCCGTGCTCCAGGGCGTAGTCCGCCATCCACTGCCACAGGGGGGCGCTGGAGGTGTACTCGCCGTGGATGGAGGCGTCGGCGATGATCTGGCCGTCCCCGGCCATGTGCCACTCCTCGGTGAGGGCCTTCTGGTTGGCGCAGTCGCCGCACTTATCCGGGGAGAAGTCCTCGGGCGCGCCAAAGTACACCCCGCCCACAGACAGGTTGGCGGAAATGCCCGCGTCCAATATCTGCCGGGCGATGACCCCGGTGCGCATATACATATCCGCGACGCAGGTGACGCCGCAGGAGATCATCTCGGCAAGGCCCAGCCCGGTAGCGGCGGCGAGGGCCCGGTCATCCCACTTGGCCTCGGCGGGGAAGATAAAGTCGTTGAGCCAGGTGTGCAGGTCACACCCCCCGCCGTAGCCCCGCATGAGGGTCATGGGGATATGGGTGTGGCAGTTGACGAAGCCGGGCATCATCACCTTGCCGGCGCAGTCGATGGTCTCGTCAAAGTTCCCGGCGGGGCGGTCGGAGCCCACATAGGAGATTGTTGTCCCCTCTACCGCCACATAGCTGTTTCGCAGGGTGGTGAAGCCCTCGTCCATCAGCAGGGCGGTAACATTGGTAAACAGCGTGGTCATAAAACAGCCCCCCTTACAGCTTTTCCAGGCAGGCCAGCACCAGCCGGGAGAATTTGTCCTTGGCGGCCGCGGCGTCGTCCAGCACCTCCGGCTCGCTGAGGGGCTGGTCCAGGATGCCCGCCGCCATGTTGGACAGCAGGGTGAAGCCCAAAACCTCCATGCCGCAGTGGCCCGCCACGATGACCTCCGGGGCAGTGGACATACCCACCGCGTCCCCGCCTAAAATCCGGGCGGCCCGGATCTCGGCGGGAGTCTCGTACTGGGGGCCGTAGCAGTAGAAATACGCGCCCTCCCGCAGGGGGATGGACAGCTCCGCCGCCGCCTGACGGGCCACGTCCTGGAGCCGGACGGTGTACAGGTGGGAGGCGTCCGGGAAGCGCACGCCGAACTCGGGGATATTCGCCCCCCGGAGCGGGGACTCGGAGAACATCTTGATGTGGTCGGTGATGAGCATCAGGTCGCCGGCCTGCCAGTCGGTGCGCACGCAGCCGGCGGCGTTGGTGACGATTAACGTGTCGCAGCCCAGCAGGCGCAGGACGCGGACGGCGTAGGATACGTCGTCATAGCCGTAGCCCTCGTAGTGGTGCATCCGGCCCTGCATGACGGCCACGTTTTGCCCTGAGAGCTTGCCGAACACCAGCTGGCCCTTGTGGCCGGG
>CAZCFU010000162.1:0-3950 GCA_964498005.1 uncultured Oscillospiraceae bacterium
GCGACAAGTTCAAGCACATCGCCGAGGCCATGGGCGTGGACACCACCGGCATGGATCAAGACGCCTACCGCAAGGCCGCCATCGACGCGGTGCGCCAGCTGTCCGTTGACGTGGGCATCCCCACTAAGCTGGAAGCCATGAAGGAGGAGGATCTGGAGTTCCTGGCCCAGTCTGCCGCCGCCGACGCCTGCGCCCCCGGCAACCCCAAGGCCGCTACCGTGGAGGACTTCAAGGAGCTGTTCCGCAAGATCATGTAAAGCGTTTCCACCAGTCCATCAAAGTTTTTTATTCCTAAAAACAGACAGGCCGCCCAGATGGGCGGCCTGTCTGTTTCACATCACTGTACTTTATTTCTTCAGCATTGCCCGCACACCCCACAGGAAATGTCCGTTGGCCATCTCCACCAGTCGGGCCAGCCCTTCGGTCATGGAACCACCCGCGCTGATAACGGCGGCCCGCATGGGGCAGTCGGTGGCGCACGTCATCATCATCTTGAACGCCGGGTCGCTGTAGTCCTTTTTGCCGCCGAAGCCCTTGGCGATGATACCCTCGGTGACCTTGTACTGGATCTTCATCACAAAGGAACTATCCTTCATCTCCATGCAGGTGCTGTCCAGGGTGAACTGTCCCTTTTTCGGCTCCGCCGTGAGGGGTACGGCGCGACCCATCACCCGCTCCCAGCCGCTCCGGGAAGGTGCGCCGTCCATGGTCTCGTACCAGCTTCCCGCCTGCCAATCCGGGGTGGGGACGGTTTCACCCGCCACTTCTAAGCTGCCGCTCAGCCGGATATCCCGGCTGGAGGCACCCACCCGGATCTCATATGTGCCGCCGGGGATCTTCCAACCGCCGTCCCATATGGCGAAGCTGCGGCTGTCCAGGGGAAAATTCACCCGCTTGCTCTCGCCGGGGGCCAGCTCCACCCGGGCGAAGCCCTTCAGCTCCTGCTCCGGGCGGTGGAACCCGCCCTTGGGCGGCGCGATATAGAGCTGGGCCACCTCCGCGCCGGGGTATGTGCCGGTATTGGTCACAGTGACAGACACCGCGTCGCCTTTGATTTCCAAATCGCTGTAGGTAAAGGTGGTGTAGCTCAGCCCATGGCCGAAGGGGAAGCGCACCGACTTTTCCGCCTTGTCATAATAACGGTAACCCACATAGACGCTCTCCCGGTACTCCGTGTTTTTCTGTCCGAAGGTGTCCTTGGAAATCACGTCATCATAAGAGAGCGGCCAACTCTCGGTGAGCTTGCCGCCGGGGGCGGCTTTGCCGGTGAGCAGATTGGCGCAGGCTTCGCCCCCTGCCTGGCCGGACAGGCCCATGTACAGGATGGCTTTCACTTTCTCGCACCAGGGCAGTTCCATGGGGCTGCCGCCCAGCAGCACCACTACCGTGTTGGGGTTGGCGGCGGCTACCGTCTCAATCATGCGGTTGTGGCCCTCCGGCATGGCCATACTGGGACGGTCGAAGCCCTCGGATTCGTAGGAATCCGGCAGGCCCGCCACCACAATAGCCACCTTGGCCCCTTTTGCCGCCTGGGCAGCAGCGGACAGCTCTATATCAGTGACTTTTCCGTCCCTGTCACCGCAGGGGATGTAGGGTACGTTGGGCAGGGCGTCGGTCAGGCTGACCAACCTGGTGGGATTGATGTGGCTGGAACCCGCACCCTGATAGCGGAACTCCTTGGCCATATGGCCGATGAGCGCCATATCTGACCCCTTGCGGGAAGAACGCCGTTGATCTTGTTGTAGGAGCACATCACGGTGCCTGGTTTGGCTTCCTTTACGGCAGTCTCAAAGGGGGCCAGGTAGATTTCCCGCAGGGCCCGCTCGTCCACCTGGCTGTCGCCGTTCTGCCGCTTATACTCCTGGTTGTTGGCGGCAGAGTGCTTCAGGCTGGCGGATACACCCGTCCCCTGGAGACCCTGGATGAAGGCGGCGGCCAGCTTGCCGGCCAGATAGGGATCCTCCGCCTTTCCCAGGGTTTCCGCGATCTCCGCCATGGCGCCCATCACATAGGCGGTATAGGCGGTGGACACCTCCGGATGGGGGCCACCATGTCCGTCCACTTGTTGGGGTAGACGTCAGCGGGCTCGGCCCAAGGTGAGCCGCATGGAGTGGAATCCCAGCCGCCAAAAATCAAGCCGTATTTTTCTACATCAACCAGCACCTGGCCGTCCGTCTCGAAGGTAATGAGGGTAAAGCGCCCACAACATGAAATCTGTGTTGACAGATATACCCGTCGGTGCTATGATTCCATTGAAGTAAGGGCACTTACAAACAGGGCCGCAAGAACAACTCCCAAAGAATATGGAGTGATATAAATGATGGAGAAGATCAAAAAGCATCAGCAGTCGTTTCTAATAGGTTTGATCGTCATCTGCATGGGCATCATGGCGCTGGGGGCCGTTGTCTATCTTCAAAAAATAAATAATAAGCTGAAGAACGACGCGATCCAGGATGTTATGAACCTGACCATACAGCAGCGGCAGGCTTTCGAGAATTTTGTCTCCGAAGACCGGGAGCGGCTGCACACCTTCGCGACCTATTTTGCCGAATTCGAGGACATGACAGAGGACGTTGCCCATGAGCAGCTGAAAATGGTCGAGGATGTGGATTCGGTCTACTCTGTCCTTTGCCTGGAGGATGGCTGGGCCTGCAGCAGCCGCGGTGAGTATCAGGATATCATTCAGATGAATGAGGAGCAGATCGGTTTTTTCCGCGGCTTATCCGGCACAGGGCTGTGGGATAACTATACCGGCATTTTCACCGGCGTCCCCATGTTCGGCTACTACGAGACCTTCGCCTTTCAGAACGGACACAGGGGCCTGGTTCAAAAAGCCTATGAGCGCAGCAGGGTCCTGGAGACCTTTACCCTCTCGATCTACGACGGACAGGGCTACGGCTACATTCTGAATCCGGATGGAGATATCTTACTGCGGTCTGTCCTGAGAAGCGAGAGCTACGATAACGTTTTTGACGCTCTCTCGGCTACCCATGCTTCTCAGGCCGATATCGACGCGTTCAGAGCGTCGCTGGAGGCACAGGAAGTAGGAAGTATCGTCTTCCAAGCGGACAGCAGCAGCTACATTTATACCTTTGCCCCCATCGAAAGCATGGACGGCTGGCATATACTCTCCATCGTTCCGATGGATGCCATTCAAAATGAGGCGGACAGTATCCTGCGCGATTCCCAGATGGCGGTGGGGTTCTTCGCCCTGATGCTGGTCGTCAGTTCTGTGTTCATTTTCCTGGTCTGGCACATACAAAAGGAGATCAAGGAGAAGGAGCGGGAAACCGCCTACCGGTCTCAGCTGTTTGATTTCTCTTTTTCATTCCTCTCACAGAATACAGACGACCTGTACATCATACTTGACCACGAGACGGAGAAGCTGGAGTACGCCAGCCCAAACTTGGAGCGGGTGCTGGGCATAACGCCTGGGGAGCTGATCGATTATTTCCAGGCTGCCGATATGGCTGCCGACGCGGAGGATACCATCGCTTATTACGCAAAGGTCAAGGCCCTGCGCCCTGGCGAGAGGGTGGAGCCCCGGTACACGGAGCGGGTCAATTCCAAAACCGGTGAGCACAGGTATTATTTGGAAAGCGCCTATTGCGTTGACATTCAGGGCCAGAAAAAGCGGGTGTCCTACCTCTCCGACCGTACCAAGGAGCGGAAAACCCAGAACGACCTGGCCGAGGCCCTGCACATGGCCGAGGCGGCCAACGATGCCAAAACCGCTTTCCTCAGCAGCGTCAGCCATGACATCCGCACGCCCATGAACGCGATCATCGGTTTTTTGACGCTCATGCGGGATGAGGTAAACAACCCCGAGACGGTGCTGGAGTATAACCGGCGGATCGAGGCGGCCAGCCAGCACCTGCTGGGGCTGATCAACGATGTGCTGGACATGAACAAGATCGAGAGCGGCAGCGCCACCCTGAACATATCGGAAA
>CAZCFU010000163.1:0-3913 GCA_964498005.1 uncultured Oscillospiraceae bacterium
AGGACACCCTGGAGAGCTTTGCCGCCATCGTGGACGGCGAGCTGGACCAGTACCCGGAGGCGGCGTTCTACAACGTGGGCGCGTGGCGAGACGTGGTGGAAAAGGCCCGGAAGCTGGAGGGCGTGTAATGGACACCTTTCAGGTACACATTCTGGCCGCGGACAAGACGCTGTACGAGGGGCCCTGCGTCAGCCTGACCATCCCCGCCAATGACGGGGAGCGGGGAATCCTGGCCCACCACAGCAGCATGATGGCCGCCATCGTGCCGGGGATGATCCGTTGGCAGCCCCCGGGGCAGGAGGTCCAGCTGGCGGCGGTGTCCCCCGGCATGGTGAAGGTGGAGGCCAACGAGGTCCTCGTCCTGGTGGACTCCGCCGAACGGCCCGAGGAGATCGACGAGGCCCGGGCCCGCCGGGAGGCGGACGAGGCCCGGGAGGCCATTTTGCAGAAGAAGAGCCGACAGGAGTACCAGCTGGCCCAGAACACCCTGGCCCGGGCGCTGAACCGCCTGCGGGTAAAGGGCCGGGGACTGTAGCAATTTCAGAAAGGACGTGGCCGCGTGGCGAAAAAGGTGCTGAAATGGGCGGGTATCTGTCTCGGTGTAGTCCTGCTGGCTGTGGCGGGACTGGTGCTATGGCTCACCGTGACGGAATACAAACCTGCCGCTGTGGAGAATGTGGAGGTGTCCAAAGGTGCGGATGGGGCCCCTTCCCTCACCCCTGGAGGCAGCCTCACGATACTGACCCAGAACACCGGGTACGCCGGGCTGGGTAAGGATTCCGACTTTTTCATGGACGGAGGCAAAAGCGTCAATCCCAGCCGGGGTCAGGTACAGGCTAATCTGTCCGGTCTGGCCGGTCAGCTTTTCTCCGACAGAAAGGCCGATGTCTACTTCCTTCAGGAGGTGGATTTCAACTCCAGCCGCACCCAGAGTACCGACCAGAGCGATCGTTATTCCCAGTGCCTTCGAGGGGGGGCCTATTTCTTCTCCTATGCGCTGAATTACTCCTGCGACTTCGTGCCCTACCCCCTGCCCCCCATCGGCAAGGTACACAGCGGTTTGCAGACCCTGTCCCGCTTCTCTGTGGACAGCGCCCAGCGCGTCGCCCTCCCCTGCCCCTTCTCCTGGCCGGTGTCTGCCGCAAACCTGAAGCGTTGCCTGTTGGTGAACTATGTACCGCTGGAGGGCTCCGACAAATATTTGGTGCTGGTCAACCTCCACCTGGAGGCCTACGACGACGGCGAGGGCAAGGCCGCCCAGACCAAGGTGCTGATGGATTTCCTCACCGACCAATACGAAAAGGGCAATTACGTCATCGCCGGAGGCGACTTCAACCAGACCTTCCCCGGGGCGCTGGACGCCTTCCCCATCAAGGACCCGTCCCTGTGGACCCCCGGCGTGCTGGAGGCGGACATTCTCCCCGAGGGCTGGCAGTTCGCCTGCGACCTGTCCACCCCCAGCTGCCGCCTGCTGAACCAGCCCTATGACCCGGACAGCGAGGACACCCAGTTTTATGTCATCGACGGGTTTATCCTCTCCCCCAACGTAGCGCTGGACAGCGTGGAAACGCTGGACTGCCAATTTGAGTACACCGACCACAACCCGGTGCTGATCCAGGTGACGCTGGAGGCGTGATGTCCCCGAAGCACACAGCATGAAAGAACGCCCTAATGAAAACATAGAACGGCCCCGGGACAATGTCCCGGGGCCGTTTCGCGCTGTTTGATCCTGCTTCGCGAGGAATTACGCCGCTTGGGTCAGAGCCAGCTCCAACTTGGCAAAGAAATTGTCGAAGATGACCTGGGCTTCCTCGCCCATGATGATGTCGTCCCACGCGCCGTCCAGCTCAATGAAGAGCCCACCGGGCTCCAGCTCGATGCCCGCGTACACGGCGTAGCGGTTCAGGAACTCCTGCAGCTCGCCCTCGGAGCTGAGCTCGATATCCTCCACAGAGCGCAGCACCAGGTCGTCGGGGCGGAAGTTGCCGTCAAGGTCGGCCACGGCGATGCCCATGTCCTGGGCCCAGCCGATGGCCACGGCCCACTGGTGATCCTCGGGCACGTCATCAAAGTCGGACAGCTCCCACTCGGGGCTGCCGCTCTGCTCCCACAGGTAGCCGATGGCGTCCGCCCGGGTGAACAGGCCGGCCAGAGGCACGTCCACGTCGTCGATCTCGGCCTCGTCCTCAACGGGATCAACGATGATGGGGGGATCGGCCACAAAGACCCAGGTGCCTTTAATGATGAGCTCGTCAATGTGCACCCCGTCCTGGTCAAACATGGACACCGTCTCACTGTTCGCGGGGTTGTTGTCCACATCCGTCAGACCGTCAAACGGATTTTCCTGCCAGCCCTTGAAGACCCATGTGCCGCCCTCGACCTTGACAGACGCGGGATCTTCCACCTTTTCGGTCGGTTGCGTAATGCTGTCAGGCAGATCCTTGCCCTTCGTGCCGCTCACATAGGCGTACTTCACACCGGTCGGGGGGATCGGGTTGGTGGGACTCTCGATGGCATCCGGACCCAGGAAGATCCACTTCCAAGAAGCATCGGCACCATCTTTCTTCTCATTATCTTTGATCACCATTTTCTTGACCACATCGTAGAGCTTGTCAACTTTCAGACCATCAGACCCGATGGTCACGACACGGTCTCCGTCCGCATTCTTGGTATAAGTGATCGTATACGTTCCCTCATCTGTTTCAACTGTTATCACATTTTTCACGTCGGCAGCTTCATCGCCATCGCCCTGAATCCCAAGGTACTCAAACTCAACGTCTTTGCCGATCGTAACAGAATTCGTTCCTGCGGCGTTGCTGAGTTCGATATCAGCGTGCGATTCCTTGGGCCCCGCGGTGGAGTGGATTTTGCCGCCCGTCAAATTGAGAGTGCTGCTGTTCGTGCCGCTTACGCCGGCGCCACCGCCAGTGATGGTACCGCCGCTGATGTTGGCGGTTCCCCCCTGATTTACGTGAACGCCAGCACCTTTTTCACTGGTAATTTCGGCCTTGTCTCTCACGTTGAGGGTTCCGCCCTGGCTCCACGCGGCGGTCGTGTTCTCATTGGTGACTGTGCCGCCGTTCAAGTTGACTGTGCTGCCGCCCATAACGCCCACAGTGGATTCACTACCGCCATCGAGCTTGCCGTCTTCCATGGTAAAGCTGCCGCCATTTACGAATACGCTTTTCTTCGTGTTGCCACCGGCGGCGATCGTGCCGCTCTCCAGGGTCATGTTGCCATTCCCATTCACCAACACGGTGTTCGCACCAGCACCATCGCTGTTGCGGATCTCGCCTGTCTTTTCATCGGATGTGTCCTCCACGGTCAAAGAGCCGCCTCCGACCTCGATCATACCCTCCGTCCACTCACCGCTGTACGAGCCTTCCACGTTGTGGCCGTTCAAATCCAGGGTAATGTCCTTGTTCCCGCTGACAGTGATTTTCTCGTTGCCGTCACTGGTGACGTTTTCATGGAGCGTGACGTTGACCCCGCCGGTTTCCGTATCATGGGTCACCTCGATCTTATACTGGGTCTTGTCTTCGTCTTTGTAGACGGACACACCGGTGTCGATCGCAGTCTGAAGATCCTGGAAGCTCGCCGCCAGCGCGGGAGTCACCATGCTCAGGCACAGCACCAGTGACAGCATCGCGGACAGCGCTTTGTTGAATTTCTTCATATTTTTACTCCCTTTCTTTGCCTTTTTCGGACGCAAAGAGTCCGGTAACCGAACGAGCATCGCGTGCTTGCGCACGCATTAGCCTCTGGTTTTGCGCCTCACGGTTTCCCGTGGTTTGCCAAGTTCCCCTCGGGATTGCGCCGCGCGGCCGAATGAACATAGGACGGGCCCGCGTTTCGCAAAGGTAGCCGTCCGACAGCCTCTGGCTCTGCGTCCCATCGTTTCCGATGGTTTGCC
>CAZCFU010000164.1:0-3912 GCA_964498005.1 uncultured Oscillospiraceae bacterium
TCAGCTTGGCGGAGATCTTGACGCTGGGGGACTTGGAGTTCCCGATGTGGCCGTGAACCAGGGTATTCATGCCCAGGTTTTCGTTGGAGTTCACGGTGACGGGCACGTCCGTGCCCTCCACGATGTTCTCCGGGCGGACGCCCAGGGTGATCTCCTTGTTGTTGTAGGCGCGCAGCGTGTGCTGCTCTTCCGCAGTGAGGGACACCTGGAAGCCTTCGCCCACCAGCTTGCCGCCGTTCACCCGCACGTCGTAGAAGTTCATGGGCGGCAGGCCGATGAAGCTGGCCACGAACACGTTGGCCGGGGAATCGTACAGCTCCAGGGGGGTGCCCACCTGCTGGACATGGCCCATGGACATACACACGATGCGGTCGGCCAGGGTCAGCGCCTCGGTCTGGTCGTGGGTGACGTAGAGCATGGTGGCCTGCAGCCTCTTGTGGAGGAGCAGGATCTCCCGCCGGGTGGCGCCGCGCAGCTTGGCGTCCAGGTTGGACAGCGGCTCGTCGAACAGGAACACCTTGGGGTTGCGCACGATGGAGCGGCCCATGGCCACCCGCTGGCGCTGGCCGCCGGACAGCTGGGCGGGCTTCTTGTTGAGCTGGCTGGTCAGGCCCAGGATCTCGGCCGCCGCCAGCACCTTCTTGTGGATCACGTTGGGGTTCTCCTTGCGCAGGGTCAGGGAAAACGCCATGTTCTCATAGATGGTCATGTGGCCGTACAGGGCGTAGCTCTGGAACACCATGGCCATGTCACGATCCTTGGCCGGGGTGGCGGTGATGTCCCTGCCGTCCAGCAGCAGCTTGCCGGCGGAGATGTCCTCCAGGCCGGCCACCATGCGCAGCGTGGTGGATTTGCCGCAGCCGGAGGGGCCCACCAGGACGATGAGCTCGCCGTCCTTCACGTCCAGATTGAAGTCAAAGACCGCCTGCACGTTATTGTCATATATCTTGTCGATATGCTGCAAATTCAGTGTTGCCATGTCTTCGCCTCCTTATGCGCCCTGGGCTTCCAGGGTCTTGAGGTGCGCTTCCAGCTCATTGCACCGGATGAAGTTCACCACGGCGGAACCGATCAGGCAGGCCGCGGAGACGATCAGATAGACCAGCACCCGGGTGAACTGCCCGTTCTGCATCACCAGGACGGACTCGCCGTTGAGGTTGACGGTGGTACTGTGGGCACTCATGGGGATGATGAAGACGCGCGCGACCTGGGCCACGCCGATGACGGCCAGCAGGTAAGAATAGTTCTTTTTGTAGTTCTTCACGCCCTCGGAGGACAGGAACACCGCCAGCATGAAGATCAGGTTATAGACGATGGAGATGCCGATGATGTAATTGTAGTAATAGGTATCAACGTCCGACTTGTAGATGGACACAAAGTAGAATACGTTGAACAGGATGCCCAGGATGGCCAGGTTCGCGGAAAGTGAGTTTTTGATAAAGCGCATCCGGTCCCTTTGGATGGTACGTTCTTCAGCGGTCATCCGGCGCTCCTCCTTCCCTCTTCCACCAGTTTGGCCTCGTCCTTCATCAGGTTCACCTTCCAGAACACGTTGGCGACCAGCAGGATGCTGACCAGCAGCAGCAGGCCGAACACCAGATAGTGGATGTCAAACCAGAAGGTGGACTCGGTGTACAGCGTGCCCCACATCTCGGCGTGCTCCTTCAGCGCGGCGAAATCCACCTGGAGGAACATGGCCTTGGCCGTTTCGATGTTGATGTGGGCGTACACACTGTTGTAGATCGCGCCTGCCGCGAACAGCCCGGTAGCCACATAGTTGCCGATGTAATACCGTCTGCGGCAGTGGGTGTTGGTGAGGTACAGCAGCACGCCCAACAGGATCTGCACGATGCTGAGGATCAGGAGCGTGCGGTTGAACGCCTGCATGGCATAGTAGATGATGGAGCCGGGAACGTCGGTCTGGGTCAAATCGTTGGGATTGCGCATGGTGTCGTACAGGCTATCATACAGATCTGTCATGATCCCGAGCGTATAGAGGAAAAAGATCGCGCTCACAATGATAGCCGCCATACAAAGGAACTTTTGCGCGGTCATTTGCTTTTTATACATGACGACCTCCTCCCAGGGAAATCACATCTCCCCCCGGCGGGAAGCCTCTGCTTCCCGCCGGGGCGAAGGATCAGAATGGTTTTGCCGGTCGTGCGTCAGATCAAAGCGTCGGCCGGTCTTACTTCAAGGTGTCGTAGTAGGCGATGTCCCGCTCCCAGGCGCCCTGCATAATGGCCAGGTACTGCTTGCCGCTCCAGTCGTTGGTCACGGTGCTGGCAGTGCCCGCGGGATCCTGCACGCCGTTGAGGATGGCGTCCAGCAGCATATTCTCGCCGCCCTTGTTCTGGTTGAACTTCTCGTTGAGCTCGGTGTAGCCGGTGACATTTTCCTTCTCGACCTTGGTGGTGGGCAGGACGGTGGGGACGATGGTGTACCAGGGGTTGCTGGCCATGCCCAGCTCGGGGTGCTTGATGGTGCCCAGGCCGATGGCGGTGGAGATGTAGCCCGCGCCCTCGCGGCCCACATCATGGGTGCACTGGTACTCGAAGGCCTGGCTCTTCAGGAAGGACAGGGTGGAGCCCAGGTACTGGCGGGCGTAGTTGGTGTAGTTGCCGCCGGCCTTATCCCACAGCTCCTCACGGGTGGCGTCGGCGATCTCGGGCCACTGCTCGCCGTTGAAGTTGAAGGTGACGTAGCTGCCGTCGGAATTGGTCTTGATGAAGGCGTCGGGGCCGTAGCTCATCAGGATCTGGCCCTTCTCGGAGTAGGCGAAGTCGATGAGGGCCAGGGAGGCGTTCAGCTTGTTCTCGTCGCTGCCCACGCCGGCCTTGGAGATGCCCCAGCCGTCGGTCTTGACGGAGCGCCAGGACTCGGTAAAGCGCATATACACGCCGTCGGCGTTGGAGCCGTCATACCAGCGGGCCACGGGCACCATGGCGGCCATGTACTTCTCGCCCTCCTGGAGCTTGGTAGCGTTGTAGAGGGTCTGGGTCTGGTTGTAGTCGTAGTGCATGAAGCCCAGGTCGTTCTCCAGATAGGTGCCGGAGTTCTCGGTGGACATATCAACGAAAGCCTTGGAGATCAGGCCCTCCTTGACCATGGCGTTCATCCGGTTCATGGCCTCATAGGTGGCCTCTTCCTGGCGGGCATCGTGCATCTGGTTGTCGTCGCCTACGTACAGGTACTCCTGGCGGGACTCCAGGCCGCGCACACCGAACAGGGTGCCGGCGAAACGGAACATATCGACGCGGCGCTGGTTGTTGTCATCCTCACGGGAGAACAGGCCCTGGACGGAGTTGGTGCCGTTGAGGGTCTGGGGGTTGGCCACCACGCAGCGCAGCAGGGCCACCAGCTCGTCAGCGTCCCAGGCGGCGTTCTGGCCCACGAACAGGTCGGCGCGGTTGGTGCCGTAGTAACCGTTATAAGCCTCGTCGATGTAGGTGCGCAGCATGTTGACGGCGGCCACGCCGTCCATGGAGCCGGCGGCGTTCATCTTGTCGATGATGTTGCCGGCGGCGTCGTAGTCCTTGGTGACCTTCTCAACGCCGGAGCCGTCGGCCTTGACCACGTCGACCTCCACCTTGCCGGAGGTGGGCATATAGGGCTGGTAGGCGGGGGAAGCGGTCTTGTTGCTGCCGCTGGCGGTAAACTCGCCCTCGCCGTTGAGCAGCGCCTCCACCCAGTCGGTACGCATCAGGGGCATACGCTCGATGTCGTTCACGCCGTCAAAGTAGGGGCTGAAGTAAATGGCGCCGGTGGAGGTGTCGCCGGTGATGGACATACGGACGATGGGGTTGGCGTCCAGATAGGCCTTGAAATTGGGCATCATGTCCAGGTATTCGGCGATGTTCACCATGTTGCCGGCCACGCCGTTGTCATTGAGCTTGACGGCGGTGCCGCTGA
>CAZCFU010000165.1:0-3856 GCA_964498005.1 uncultured Oscillospiraceae bacterium
CTCGCTACCTCCACCTTGGCAAGGTGGCGCTCTACCAGATGAGCTACACTCGCATATGGTGCCCAGGGCCGGAGTTGAACCAGCGACACGCGGATTTTCAGTCCGCTGCTCTACCAACTGAGCTACCTGGGCATAAGATGTGGCGACGCGGAAGGGACTTGAACCCTCGACCTCCGGCGTGACAGGCCGGCGTTCTAACCAACTGAACTACCGCGCCACATTTGATCGGATCTGTAATCCATTGGTGGGAACAACAGGGCTCGAACCTGTGACCCCTTGCTTGTAAGGCAAGTGCTCTCCCAGCTGAGCTATGCTCCCTAATCGTTCCTTCCGTTTGTCAGACGGCGAAAGTCATTATAGCAAACGAAACCGACTCTGTCAAGAGCTAAAATCAAAAAATGACGAAATGTTTTGTCAGAGAGGAATTGATCCCCGGGGATGCTGCCTCCCCTTGCGCTTCGCCCGTTTTTGTTCCTGCCGCAAGGCGTCCGGCCGCTTTTCATTAAGAGCACTGTTGATCAGAGCAAAAGTCAAGGAAAGGGGAGAAACTTTTGAAAACGCTCGGTTCACTCTTGCAAGGCCCGCATCGGATGCGTTATAATAACATTAGAAAATTTATCCTGTGAGGAGGTGCCCCGGCATGGCAAACAAGAATCCGCTGCTGTCCTGGCTGTTTGGCGATCGCGAGGAGGAGGAACCTCAGACGCCCGACCAACAGGCTGAGGCGCCTGTTCAGCCGGAAGCCCCGCCCGCTGAGACCAAAACGGATCCCTTCCGTCTGGAGCTGTCCCCGGATCACGCGGTGAATAAGCTGTGGCGGCTGTGGAAGGAGCGGGCGGGATATCAAGGCCCGCCATTCTTCCGGTTCGAGGATTCGGATGAGAAGGATGTGATGCCCGCCGGCCAGGCCAAGCAGGAATTGGCGCGGCTGCTGCTGACGGTAAACGCATCCGCTAACCAGCGGCTGGGCAGGATCCAGCCAAAGAATGCGGGCAAGACACAGGAGGGGGAGGACCCGCCCCCGCTTCCCGATCTGGACGCCCAGGCGGTGGCTTTCGTGTCCAATGACCGGCTGACGGCATGGGTGTTCGTCTATCCGCCGGTGGGCGAAGGCAAGGAGCTGGATGACGGGATGCTGTCAAAGGTCCTGGGGGAGAAGCAAGTGAAATACGGCCTGGATGAGGATCTGCTGGACGCCCTGCCCGACAACCCGGAGCGGTATTTCCGCCTGTTTTTGGCCGCCCGGGGAGAGGCCGCTGTCCACGGCAAGGATGGCCGCATCGTGGACTTGTTCGCCCGCAGCCCGGAGCGGAAGCTGGTGGTGGACGAGTACAACCGGGTGGACTATGCCGCCATCAGCTTCATCCAGAATGTGGAGGATGGGGACACCATCTGCCGCGTCATCGCCCCCACCTCCGGCGAGGACGGCAAAACGGTGCTGGGCCAGGTGCTGTCCGCCCGGAACGGCAAAGCCGCCACGGTGCCCAAGGGACGCAACACCACCATCACCGCTGACGGGACGGCCCTGGTGGCCACGAAAACGGGCCACGTGGAGTTCAACGGCCGCACCTTCCAGGTGAAGCCTGTCATGGAGATCGACGGCAATGTGGATTACTCCACCGGCCATATCAACTTTTTGGGGGACGTCCATGTCCACGGGGACGTCTGCACCGGCTTTACCGTCCGGGCCATGGGAAATATCACCGTGGACGGCGTGGTGGAGGCGGCCGAGGTGGAGGCCGGCGGCGACCTGGTGATGGTCAAAGGGGCCCAGGGAGACAACCGGGCAGTGCTCCGGGCGGGCCACAGCATCTACGCCAAATATTTGGAAAATTGCTGCGTCTACGCCATGGAGGACCTTCACGCCGACTGCGTCATCAGCTGCGCTGTGTACTGTGACGGATTGGTCGAGGTGCGCTCCGGCCGGGGCACCATCATTGGGGGCAGCATCCGGGCCGCCCATGAGGTGAGCGCCGGGGTGCTGGGCTCCCGGTCTGAGTGCCGCACCGACGTGGTGCTGGGCGGGCTGCCCTGCCAGGAGTTTGACCGTGAGGTGCTGATGAGGGAGATCGCTGAGCTGGAAGAGAAGCTGGAGAAAACCGAGCGTCAGCCTGAGAGCCCAACCAAGTTTACCCGGATGGGCAAGCTGCGGATGCAGCTGTCCTTAAATAAAAATAAACTGGAGCAGTTCAACCGGGATCTGGAAGAACTGCAGAAGAGCCAGGACGAGCCGGGTGTCCGCCGTCTCACCTGTGGCGTGGCCTATCCAGGCGCGTCGGTGACCATCGGCCCGGCTTTCTACCGATTCCATCAGGAAACCCACCCTGTCGTCGCCAGTCTGGCGGAGGGTGAGATCAGAATTATCTGACGGGAGGCTCGCGCCGGAGCCGTATGAAAGGGAGTGAACGATGTGGATACAGTCATGCCGGAGGAAAAGCTGAGGGAGGTCTTGGATCGGATCGCCCGGAAGGTGACGGAGGACTCGGCGGGCATCCGGCTGATCCGGAGGGATCAGGAGCCGGGAAGCGATATATGCACAGTGCATATCAGCTTTTGCCAGGGGTTCCGCTCCAGCCTGTCCCTGCGGGCGGACACCGCCATGCTCACCTGTTTGACCCAGTCTATGCTGGAAGAGGAGGACGTCACGCCCCAGGATGTGGAGGATGTGGCCAAGGAGTATCTCAATGTGCTGTGCGGCCACATCGCCGCCGCTTTGTATCGGGCGACCAGGGTCGTTGCCCGGTTCAGCGTGCCGTCCTTTCACCGGGGAACATACAGCCCGAAGGATCATAAGGAGCAGTTTGTACTCAGCTACGCCGGTGACCGGGAGGGAACCGCCCAGCTGGTTCATCACGTCCCGTCGGCCCAGGAGGGCGGCGAAGGGGCGGAATAGATGTAACATTAATTTCGACAGAAAGAAGGATATCAAATCATGGCAAAGCGAGTGATGGTGGTAGACGACTCCCGGGTCCAGGAGGTTCAGATCCGCAAGCTGCTGGAGGGGAGCGATTATGAGGTGGCGCAATACTGCCGCAGCGGGGAGGACGCCCTGGCGGTGTATGACGAGGTGAAGCCGGACGTGGTGACGATGGACATCATCATGCCCGGGATGGACGGCCTGGAGACCGCCCAGGCCATTTTGGAGGAATACCCCGAGGCGAAGATCATCATGGTGTCCTCTCTGGCCTATGACGATACCTTTGACGAGGCCAAGGCCATTGGCGCCAAGGGGTTCATCAGCAAGCCCGTGGGGCAGGCGGATCTGCTGGCCGCGCTGGATCAGGCGCTGTCCAATCAGTGACAACGGCTTCATTTGGATAAAATAAAGCGCGCGGTGAGGCTGCTGAAGGGGGGAAGAAGCGATGGACTATGCGCGAAGGGCACGGGAGCTGCGGGATGAGACCGTGGCCCACCGGCGGTATCTTCACACCAACGCGGAGGTGGGGCTGGAGACGCCCAGGGCTGTGGACTATGTGATGGAGTGGTTGGAAAAGTGCGGTTTGAAGCCTGAACGGTGCGGCCACGGCGTGACGGCCAGCATCGGATCAGGGGGCAAAACGCTGCTGCTCCGGGCGGATATGGACGCCCTGCCCATGGGTGAGGAGAGCGGCGAGCCCTTCGCCTGTCCCACCAGGACCGAGGCCCACACCTGCGGCCACGATTTCCACGCCGCCATGCTGCTCACCGCCGCGAAAATGCTGAAGGAAAACGAGGCGGCCCTGGGGGGCACGGTCCGGCTCATGTTCCAGCCTGCGGAGGAGACCTTCGAGGGCGCCAAGGATATGATCGAATGCGGCATCCTGGAGGGCGTGGACGGGGCGCTGGCCTTCCATGTGTCGCCGGGAAGGATGCCGGT
>CAZCFU010000166.1:0-3812 GCA_964498005.1 uncultured Oscillospiraceae bacterium
GCCGGAACAGCCCCCACAGGGACAGTACGCTCTCCGGGGCGGCGGGGGTGAGCAGGCGGAACAGGCACACCGCCCACAGGGCCAGCCGTGCCTCGGGCATCAGGCGGTCTTTCAGCGCCCGGCGCAGGAGCGCCGCCGCCAGGATCAGCGCTGTACCGTAAGCGGCGTTTTGGAGCAGTTGTGTCATGCTGTCCACCTCATTCCCATTTGGCGATCAAATCACGTAACTGCTGGGCCTCCGCCGGGGTCAGGTCTTTTTCGCTGAGGAAGGCGGAGAGGAACTGGGCCTTGGAGCCGCCGAACAGCCGGGTGATGAGGCTGTCTGTCTCCTGTCGCTGGACCTCCTCACGGGTGACCAGCGGGGCGCACACAAAGCCCGGGTCAGACCGGCTCACGGCCCCTTTGTCCACAAGCTTTTTGATAACAGTGTACGTGGTGTTTCGGTTCCACCCGGCGGACGCGGCCAGCTTTTTGGCCAGCTCACCGGCAGACTGTGGCCCGTCCGCCCACAGCGGCTCCATTACCTTCAGCTCAGAGTCGAATAGCTTTTCCATGGATATGACCTCCTCTTGCGTGACCCCAACGGTGCTGGGGAGACGCAAAATGACTATTGCAATAGTAACCCTAAAAGAATACTACTACAATAGTCACCCGCTGTCAACCCCATTTTTAAAAGATTCACAAAAAAGTGGGGGGGACGGCTTCTGCCGTCCCCCTCGGTGCTTTTTATTGCTGTTCCGGAACCAGCCGCCCATTTTTGCTGACATATGGCTTTCCGTCAATGTCTACCCGGAAGGTGTTGTCCAGGTTTTCCTTCTGGATGATCTGGGTGGCGGCGCACACCGCCACGCTGTGGGGCGGCATATCACGCGCTACCACGGCGTTGGCCCCCACGCGGCAATGGTCGCCTACGGCGACCCCGCCGATGATCTTGGCCCCGGCGCCGAGGTACACCCCGTCCCCAATGGTGGGGGCCCCGGGGCGTTTGGTGCCCGGGAGGGTGTTGGAGCCGATGGTCACCTGCTGGAAGATCACGGCGTCCTTTCCGATCACCGCGTCGTTGGAGATGAACACGCCCACACAGCCGTGGGGAAAGTAGGGCCTTCCCGCGATTTTGGAGCCGATCCCCACATAGCTGCCGTACTTCATGAAATACTTCTCATAGGCCTGCTTCAGCATCCCGGACGGATGGCGTTGCAGGTGCTCCTTCAGCGCCCAATAATCCCCGAAGCGCAGCTTGATATAGAGCCGCAAAAACGGGTGGATGAAGGCAAACAGCACACGTTTCAAAGTTCCCATGCGATCCTCCCAAATGAACAGGGGACGGCAGGCGCCGCCCCCTGTTGGTGTTTCACGCGAAACATTTGTTTGTCAGCTTACTTCACGATTTCGCCCTTGGCCTTTTTCTCCTCGATCTCCCGGAGGGCGTCCTTATAGGACAGGTTGACCCGGCCCTTCTCGTCGATGTCGGTGACCTTGACCCAGATCATGTCGCCGATGTTGATGACGTCCTCCACCTTGGCCACCCGGTGGTTGGCCAGCTTGGAGATGTGGACCATGCCGTCCTTGCCGGGGGCCAGCTCCACGAACGCGCCGAACTGGAGGATGCGCACCACCTTGCCGTAGTACAGGGAGCCGACTTCCGGCACAAACACGATGGTGTCGATCATCTTCTTGGCGATGGCGCAGGACTCGGCGTTGGGGGAGGCGATATGGATGGTGCCGTCGTCCTCGATGTCGATCTGCGCGCCGGACTCGGCGGTGATCTTCTGGATGACGGAGCCGCCTTTGCCGATGACCTCGCGGATCTTGTCCGGGTCGATCTTCAGGGTCATCATCTTGGGGGCGTACTTGTTGACCTCGGGCCGGGGGGCGGAGATGCAGGGCAGCATGATCTCGTCCAGGATGGCGAACCGGGCGTCCTTGGTAATATCCAGCGCCTCCTTGATGATGGCGTGGGACAGGCCGTCGTTCTTGATGTCCATCTGGATGGCGGTGATGCCCTTCTTGGTGCCCGCCACCTTGAAGTCCATCTCGCCGTGGAAGTCCTCCACGCCCTGGATGTCGATGAAGGTGGTGAAGGAGCCGTCGTCGTCCTGGATGAGGCCGCAGGAGATGCCCGCCACGGGGGCCTTGATGGGCACGCCGGCGTCCATCAGGGCCAGGGTGGAGCCGCAGATGGAGCCCTGGGAGGTGGAGCCGTTGGAGGAGAGCACCTCGCTCACCACGCGGATGGCGTAGGGGAACTCGTCCACGGAGGGGATGACGGGCTCCAAGGCGCGCTCGGCCAGGGCGCCGTGGCCCTTCTCGCGGCGGTTGGTGGACCGGGCAGCCCGGGCCTCGCCGGTGGAGTAGGCGGGGAAGTTGTAGTGGTGCATATACCGCTTCTCGGTGTCCTCCCAGATGGTGTCCAGCTTCTGGGCGGCGGAGAGGGTGTTCAGGGTGCAGATGGACAGCACCTGGGTCTGGCCGCGGGTGAACAGGCCGGAGCCGTGGACCCGGGGCAGGACGCCTACCTCGGCGGCCAGGGGACGGATCTCGTTCTTGGCGCGGCCGTCCACCCGGTGGCCCTCCAGCAGCCAGGCCTTGACGATTTTCTTCTGGAACTTGTAGGTGATCTCCTCCAGGAACTGATCCATGTCGGGGTGATCCTCCAGATACTTCTCGTGCCACTTCTCGATCATGGCGTTCCAGCGCTCCTCGCGGACGTTCTTGTCGTCGGTGTCCATGGCGGCCTTGGCCTCGTCCATGAAGTCGGCGGTGATCTTGTCGAACAGCTCCTGGTCGAAGGCGGCGTGGTCGTAGGTCATCTTTTCCTTGCCGATCTCAGCGACCATCTGGTTGATGAGGGCCACCTGCTTCTGGATCTCCTCGTGGGCCTTAACGATGGCGTCATACATGATGGCGTCGGGCAGCTCCTTGGCGCCCGCCTCGATCATGATGACCTTCCCAGCGGTGGCGGCCACGGTCAGGTCCAGCTGAGAGCTGTGCTTCTGTTCGGTGGTGGGGTTGTAGACCAGCTGACCGTCCACATAGCCCATCTCCACGCAGCCGATGGGGCCCGCCCAGGGGATGCAGGACACGGCCAGACAGGCGGACACGCCGATCATGGCGGTGACCTCGGGGGAGCAGTCACGGTCCACACTCATGACGGTGGCGGTGCACACCACGTCATTGCGGAAGTCGTAGGGGAACAGGGGGCGGATGGAGCGGTCGATGACCCGGCTGGCCAGCACGGCGGGCAGGGAGGGCTGGCCCTCACGGCGCATGAAGGAGCCGGGGATGCGGCCCACGGCGTACAGCTTCTCCTCGAAGTCCACGGACAGGGGGAAGAAGTCCATGCCGTCCCGGGGACGGGGGGAGACGGTGACGGCCACCATGACGGTGGTCTCGCCGTAGGTGACCATGGCGGAGGCGGTGGCCAGCTCGGCCACCTTGCCCATCTGGATCTTCAGCGGGCGGCCGCACAGGTCCATGGACCAGGTCTTTTCGTTGTTGAATTGCTTGTGGGTGATGACAGTTGACATTGGGCGTGCTCCTTTCGGTTCGTAAAATTGTGTTTGAAGCAGACACCCCTTAGCACTTGAACACAAACCCCGCCGATTGGCAGGACCCATGTTCAACTGCTAAAAGTGTGCCTGCTGGAGAACAGGGCGAAAGGGCGGCGCGGGTGGCGCCGCCCTTTTGGCGGTGTTACTTACGGATGCCCAGCTTGGCGATGATGGCGCGGTAGCGCTCGATGTCCTTCTTCGCCAGGTAGTCCAGCAGCTTGCGGCGCTTACCGATCATCTTGTACAGGCCGCGGCGGCTGT
>CAZCFU010000167.1:0-3796 GCA_964498005.1 uncultured Oscillospiraceae bacterium
TGTCCTCGATCTTCTGGCCGTGCTCGTCGGTGCCGGTGAGGAACATCACGTCATACCCCGCCAGCCGCTTGTACCGGGCCATGGCGTCGGTGGCCACGGTGCAGTAGGCGTGGCCGATGTGCAGCTTGTCAGAGGGGTAGTAGATGGGTGTGGTAATATAAAACTTCTTGTCATTCATCGGTGGTTTCCTCCTGTATGCTTGCTTCCCCGGGTTCGCGGGGCGCGGGCGTTCCTTTCAGCTTGGGCGGGTTTTCCAGGTTGGGGGGCAGGCGCCACAGCACCGCCGCCGCCATCAGCATCTGGGCCGTCAGCAGCAGCACATCGGCCCAGACCTTCCAGGCCGCCGCGGTCACCAGCGCCGGGGCGGACATGACCCCGGTCATCGCGGCCAGCCACAGCAGCCGGCGGGGCCTTGCCGCGCCGGCGGACATCCCGGCAAAATCCATATACAGCAGCATCCCGCACACAATGGCGATGAGCTGCGGGGCGTAGTCCCACCGCACCGGGTTGGCGGCGTGGGCCCGGAAGCTCTCCATCAGCCAGACGCACCCGGCCACTCCGGGCAGGGCGGCGGCGAAGCCCCCCTTGCCCCGCCGTCCGGCGTGGAGCCCGTCCCGCCCCATCTGGAGCAGGCCCAGGAAGGACAGCAGCGCCCCCACCGCCGTGGCGATGGTGAGCATCCCGTTGTTGCTGGGCAGCTGGACGCTGGCGTTCAGCTTCTTGGCGGCCAGCGCCTCCCGGTAGACCTGCCACAGGCCGATCCCCGATTTCAGCAGGAGGGGAACCGACGCCGCCGCCACAAACGCCGCCAGCACCACCAGGACGGGGTACACCGGATCCCCGGCGTCCAGAAACACCAGATCCCACCGGTGGGCCTGGCCCACCGACCGGGGCCGCTCGGACACCGGCTGGTAGGTGGTCAGGATCAAGAACCACGCCGCGGCCATCACCAGCAGGCACGCCAGCGTGACGCTGGCCGGGGCCATGGGGATGGACAGGCCGGTATCCTCCTCAAAGGCGGAGGCCAGCTGCCATTTCCGCAGGGCGGCGGCGGCAAGGGCCGCCGCCAGGGTGCAGATGAGCCAGGACGCCCGCCCGGAAACGCTTTTCTTCATCATGTTCATGGTTCACAGCCCCTTCCAGTGGTGGAACGGGAACAGCACCATCAGCCCGTGGCCGATGACGCACCGCGTGTCCACGATGCCGATGTCGGGATAGCGGCTGTCCGCGGAGTTGTTGCGGTTGTCCCCCATGACGAAGATGCACCCCTCCGGCACGGTCACGTGGTTGATCCCCTCGCCATAGTTGGGGACAAACATCTGCTCTTTGATATAGTCCTCCTCCAGGGCCACGCCGTCCACATAGACGGCGTTGGCGTCGTAGTCCACGTCCACTTTCTGGCCCGCGGTGGCGATGACCCGCTTGACGATGGAGTCCTCCTGGTAGCTCTCCTGGGTGAGCACCACCACATCCCCCTGCCTGGGGGTGTAGCCCACCGACCACACCAGGATCAGATCCCCGCCGAACAGGGTGTTTTCCATGGACGGGCCGCTGACTACGATGATCCGGGCCACGAAGGTGAACAGCAGCACGAACGTCCCCATCATGATCACCAGGACCCGCATATTCAAATACAGATCCCGCCCGTCGGACGCCTCCCGGCGCGGCTTCGTCCCGGACTGCTCTCCCCCCTCCTCCGAGGGGGTCTGCCCGGGCTGGAGTTCCTCCGGGCCCTGTCCTTCTTCCATTTTGGTTTCCCAGTTATCCATTTGCTCAGCTCTCCATCCCGTCGGCGGACTGTAAAGCCGCCGGGTCGTCATACACCAGCTGGAACTGGCGCGCGTCCATGGTCTCGTGCTCCAGCAGGAATTGGGCCACGGTCTCCAGCTTGTCCCGGTCCCGCTCCAAAATCTCCCTGCATTTGGCGTACGCCCCGTCCAGCAGCTTCTTGACCTCCTCGTCAATGAGGGCGGCGGTCTGCTCGGAGTAGGGCTTGGCCTGGGCCATCGACCGGCCGATGAACACCTCGTCGTGGCCGGTAGTAAAGGTGGCGTGGCCCAGCTTCTCGCTCATGCCGTATTTGGTCACCATGTCCCGGGCGATGGCGGTGGCCCGCTGCAGATCGCTGACCGCCCCGGTACACACAAAGCCCAGGGCCGTCTCCTCGGCGCACCGTCCGCCCAACAGGGTAGACAGGGTCTCCACCAGCCGCTGGCGGGTGACGTGATCCCGGTCCTCCTGGGGCCGGTTGATGGTCATGCCCGCCGCGTCCCCCCGGGGGACGATGGTGATCTGCTGCACCGGGTCCTGGGTGGGCAGGGCGTGGCTGACCACGGCGTGGCCCGCCTCGTGGTAGGCGGTGATGCGCTTATCCTCCTGGATCTTCACCCGGCTGCGCTTCTCCGGCCCGGCGATGACCTTGATGACGGACTCCTGCACGTCGGCCAGGGTGATATAGGGCTGGTTTTTCCGGGCGGCCAGCAGGGCGGACTCGTTCATCAGGTTCTCCAGGTCGGCACCGGTGAAGCCGGTGGTCTCCCGGGCGATCTCCTTCAGATCCACATCCTCGGCCAGGGGTTTTTTCCGGGTGTGTACCCGCAGGATCTCCTCCCGGCCCTTCATGTCCGGCCTGCCCACGTACACCTGCCGGTCGAACCGGCCCGGGCGCATCAGGGCGGGATCCAAAATGTCCTGCCGGTTGGTGGCGGCCAGCACGATGACCCCCTCGTTGGCGGCAAATCCGTCCATCTCCACCAGCAGCTGGTTCAGGGTCTGCTCCCGCTCGTCGTGCCCGCCGCCCAGGCCCGCGCCCCGCTGACGGCCCACGGCGTCGATCTCGTCGATGAACACGATGGCGGGGGACTCCTTCTTGGCCTGGTCGAACAGGTCACGGACGCGGGACGCGCCCACGCCCACGTACAGCTCCACAAAGTCGGAGCCGGAGATGGACAAAAACTTCACCCCGGCCTCCCCGGCCACGGCCTTTGCCAGCAGGGTCTTGCCGGTGCCCGGCGGGCCCACCAGCAGCACCCCCTTGGGGATGCGGGCGCCCAGGTCGATGAACTTCTGGGGCTCTTTGAGGAAGTCCACCAGCTCCTGGAGCTCCTGCTTTTCCTCCTCCGCCCCGGCCACATCGGCAAAGGTGACGGCGTTGTCCCCGCCGTCCACAACGCGGGCACGGCCAAAGCGGCTCATGCTGCCCTGGCCTCCTCCGCCCTGGGACGCCTGCTGCCGGGCGCTGAGCAGCATCCACAGCAGCAGCACCATCACGGCGGACGCCGCGCAGGGCAGCAGCACGATGAGCCAAAGGGGCATCTCGTACTTCTGCTCAAAGTCGTAGTATTTCAGCACGCCCCGCTGGTACTGATCCTCAAAGAGCGGCCCCAGCTCCCGCCGGAAGGCGTCCACGTCCGCCAGGGCGTGGTGGTAAACCGCGCCGTCCCTCAGCTCCATGGTCAGCACGCCGCTGTCGCTCACGGAGAAGCGCGCCACCTGCTCCTGCTGGAAGCAGGCGGTGACGGTGGAGTAGGACACATAGTCCTTCCTCCCGCCGGCAAACATCGTCAGCCCCCACAGCAGGATCAGCACCACGATCGTGTATGGAATGATACTTTTGAATTTGTTCTGCTTCAAAACGGTCGTTCTCCTTTGGGGGCGGCTTTTATCCGCCCGTTAATTGCCATTGCCGCGCTTATTTTTCATACACCGACGACTTTACCACGCCCACATAGGGCAGGTTGCGGTACTTCTCGTCATAGTCCAGCCCGTAGCCCACGATGAAGGCGTCGGGGATGGT
>CAZCFU010000168.1:0-3793 GCA_964498005.1 uncultured Oscillospiraceae bacterium
GGCGGCTGCCGGTACTCCTTTGTCCGGGATCTGGAGGGCTATATCCGGGGCGTGCTGGGGGACGGCAAGCTGCTGGACGAGATGGACGAGATCCCCCAGCGGGAGCGGGGAAACGAGTATCTGATGCTCCGGATGCGTACCACCCACGGCATTGAGGAATGGGAGTACCGCCGGGAGTACTACATGAACTTTGACCCCATCGCCGCGAAGCTTTCCGAGTATGAGCAGAAGGGCTGGGCGGTGTGCACGGGCCGCCGCTGGCATTTTACCCCGGAGGGCTTTCTGCTATCCAACCGCCTCATTGGTGAGCTGATGGAGCTCCAGGAGGTGGAGACCCTGGCCAACACCCTGGAGCTGATCCGGGGCGGGCGGCTTCCTCAAAAGGGCGGCTAAAGCCGCCCTTTCGCTTTGCGCGGACGAGGAAATATATCCCGTTTACAAATGTCAAAATTTATGTTAACATAATGATACTCAGGGGCCGAAGCCCCGCGCGAAACAGGAGGAACCTCATGAAAAAATACGGCAGACAGTGCGCCGCGCTGATCCTGACGCTGGCGCTGGCCTTTTCCCTGGCCCAGCCGGCCCTGGCGTCCTACGCGCTGGGCAGCGAGCTGGTGGAGCAGACGGTGGAGCTGGGGACGGGGACGACCCTCACCGCCCAGAGCCTGTGGTCGGCGTCCAGAAGCGACCTGCGCACCGAGCACTATGTGACCTATACGCCGAATACCACGGTAAAACCGGTGGTGTTCAGCGGTACATATGTGGCCAGCACCAATACGGTGGCCACCGCCGCGTCCCAGTGGGAGGAGCAGGGTTACCGGGTGACGGCGGCCATCAACGGCGGCTTTTTCAACACCGACGGCACCATCGTGGGAATGCTTATGACAGAGGGAATTATCCGCTCCCTGGATGTGGAGAGCTATGCCCTGCTGGGATTCACCAACGATGGGCGGGTGTTCATTGACGAGAGCCGCCCCACCGGCACCCTCTCCTGGATCGGGACGGAGATGGTAGAGCCGTCGGAGGGCGATCCGTGGATGCTTCCGACCCCAGTTACCATCCCCAGAAGCTTCCCCATGGCGGGGTTCAACGCCTACCGCCACCCCACCCGTCAGAGCGGACTGTTCCTCTATAACAAGGACTTTTCCTCAAAGGTGACAAGTCTTGGGCCCTGCGTGTCCGCCATCCTGCGCCCTGTGGGTGAGGACGGGCTGAAGATGAACAGCTCCATGACCTTCCGGGTGGAGTCGGTGACCGACACTACCCAGGAGGGGGTGGCGTTCAACGGGGTCATCCCCGAGGGCTGCTATATGCTCTATGGTGAGGATCACAACAACGCCGACCTGCTGGCCGCCCTGCGGGCGCTGGTCCCGGGGACGGAGGTGACGCTCAACCTGAGCGGCGCTGACAAGCAGTGGTCGGACGCGGCCTATGCCATCAGCGGCCTGTACACCTTGCTGCGGAACGGGGAAATCGTCAGCGGTCTGCCCACCGCCGCCAATCCCTACTCTGCCGTGGGCATCAAGGCGGACGGCACCGCCGTGTTCTACACCATTGACGGCCGCCAGAGCGGCTACTCCATCGGCGCCACCTACGCCCAGGTGGCGGAGCGGCTCCAGGAGCTGGGCTGTGTGTCCGCCGTGGCGCTGGACGGCGGCGGCTCCACCACCCTGGGGGCCACCCTCCCGGGCAGCGACGGCTTCAGCGTGGTAAACAGGCCCTCAACGGCGGGCCGGCGGATCAACAACACCATCCTTCTGGTGTGCAAGGCGGAGGACGCCGTCTTTGAACCGGGCGCCTATGTCAGCGCCCAGCATCGGGTGGTGCTGTCCGGGGCGCAGCTGCCCCTGACCGCCGCGGCCTATGACAGCACCGGACGGCTCACCGACCAGCAGTACCTCAACTGGAGCGCCACCGGCGGCTCCATCAGCGGCAGCGGCAGCTCGGCCACCTACACCGCCGGAACGACAGCGGGCACCTACACCGTCTCCGCCGGCCAAAACAGCTCCATGTCCGTCCGGGTGGTGGATCAGCTGTCCAGCCTGACGGTATCTCAGAAGGGCAGTTCCACCAGTGTGACGTCCCTGAACCTCAAGCCGGGGGATCGGGTGGATCTGACCGCCACTGGCGCGTGGTGGAACCTGCCTGTGGCCATGAGCAAAGAGAATATCACCTGGAGCGCCGACCCGGCCATTGGCACCATTGACGCCGACGGCAGCTTCACGGCGGGCCAGTACACCGGCGAGGGCAATATCACCGTCTCCGCCGGCGGCAGGACGGTGACCGTCCCTGTGAAGGTGGACAGCGGCTGTCCCTTTGTGGACGTGGTGGGCCACTGGAGCCAGGAGTATGTCACCCAGCTCTACCAGCTGGGGCTGACCACCGGCAAAGGCTCCGTCAACGGCCAGCGCGTCTACGATCCCAACGGACTGGTCACCCGGGCGGAGATGATGGTGTTCCTCACCAATCTGCTGGGGGTACGGGCCGATGCCTACAACACCATTACGCTGCCCTTTGCCGATACGGATAGCATCCCCAGCTGGGCGCTGCCCAGCGTGAAGGCCATGTACTCCATGAAGGTGCTTAAGGGCACCTGGATCGGCAACAAGCAGTACGCCAATATGAACAGCTACATCACCCGTGAGGAGGCCATGACCTTCCTGGGCCGGGTGCTGGCGGCCTCCCAGCCCTACGATCTCTCCCGGTTCTCCGACGCCGCCTCGGTGAGCAGCTGGGCGGATGACCACGTGCAGACCCTGGTGTCGCTGAGTGTGGTAGGGGGAAGCAACGGGCGGCTGATGCCCAAGGACAACATCGACCGGGCCGCTGTGGCCAAGATCCTGGTGGAGGCGTTCCCGCTGGAGAAGGCGCTGCTCCTTCCCCGGCTGGATCTGATGTCGTGATCAAATCATAAAAGCTCCCGCTGTTCCGCGTATCGGAACAGCGGGAGTTTTTTCAGCAGACGGTGCCCATGCTTTCGTGGACACCGGCAGGGTCGTTCTCAATGGCCTCCACCGCCGATTCCAGCGCCCGTACCAGCGTGGGCAGCTCCATGCTGGGGGTGCCGGCGGGCTTGTCCACCGCCTGCTCATGCAGATAGGGGACATGGATGAAGCCCGCGCGGAGGGTGGGATAACGCCTCGACGCCAGGTGAAGCGCCTGATACATCACGCAGTTGCAGACAAAGGTGCCCGCGCTGTAGGAGAGCTGGCAGGGGATCCCGTGTGCCCGGACGCTTTGCGCCATGGCTTTCACGGGAAGCGTGGAAAAATACGCGTCCGGCCCGTCCGCCTGGATGGGTTCGTCCACGGGCTGGTTTCCGTCATTGTCCGGGATCCTGGCCTCAGCCAGGTTGATGGCGACCCGCTCCACGCTGACGCAGGCCCGTCCGCCCGCCTGCCCCACACAGAGCACCGCGTCGGGCCGGTGTGCCTCCACGGCGTCCTCCACCGCCGGGCCACACCGGGAAAAAGACGTGGGGATCTCCAGCTTGACCAGCTCCATCCCCGCGATCCGATCCGGCAGGCGCTTCACCGCCTCCCAGGCTGGGTTGATTGGCTCACCGCCAAAGGGGGAGAAGCCGGTGACTAAAATCTTCTGACACAAACTCGCTCACTTCCTCCATGTTGAAAAGAGCCCAGAGTAACTCAATTACTCTGGGCTCTTTATGACGCGTTGAGATATGCGCGGCGGGGAGGAAGCTTACTTCAGCTCCACCTTGCCGCCGGCCTCTTCGATCTTCTTCTTCAGCTCCTCGGCCTCGTCCTTGGACACGGCCTCCTTCAGGGTCTTG
>CAZCFU010000169.1:0-3783 GCA_964498005.1 uncultured Oscillospiraceae bacterium
CTGGATATCATCAAGGACCGGCTGTACTGCGGCGACGACGCGGGCCGCGCCTCCGCCCAGTCCGCCCTGTTCCTGATCCTGGACGGCATGACCAGGATGCTGGCCCCCATCCTGGCCTTCACCAGCCAGGAGATCTGGGCGGCCATGCCGCATCGTTCCTCCGATGACACGGAGTGCGTGCTGTTCAACGACATCCCGGACTACGACCCGGCGCTGGCGCTGAGCGAGGACGAGGCATCCAAATGGGCCGGGGTCGTCGCCCTGCGGGATGACGTAAACAAGGCTCTGGAGCTGGCCCGCACTGAGCAGGGCCTCAAGAAGAATCAGGACACCGACATTGTGCTGGCCTTTGCGCCTGAGGCATGGGAGCGGTTCGGCGCCATGGGCCTGGATGAGAGCGATCTGGCCTCTATCTGCATCGTGTCTAAGGTGACTGTGAAGCAGGAGATGAACAACAGCTTTGCCGGGGAGAACTTCCCGGGTATGACAGTGGCGGTCTCTCCCGCCGACGGGCCCAAGTGCCCCCGCTGCTGGAACCACGATGCCCGCATCGGCACGCCCGGCCACCACGCCGAGCTGTGCGACCGCTGCGCGAAGGTTTTGGGTGAATAAACAAAGAAGCTCCTCCCCGCCATGCGGGGAGGAGCTTCTTGATCTGTTTGATCTGCTGTGCTCAGCCAAAGAGCTTTTCAAGCTCATGTAAAGCGTTGTGGACTTCGCAATAGCCGTTCTTCACAGCCTTATCATCGCAGCCGTCCCATTTGCATTTGGAAGAACAGCCGGCCATGCTGAGGATCATGATGGCGGCGGCGATCAGGGCAGCCAATCTCTTCATTCTGAATTCTCCCTTCTCAATATTTTCAGGTGTTCTCTCACCGTTGTCACGATATCATGGATTTTGAGGAAAGTCAATATTTTTGGTTACATTCAGAAGGAGGACTTTTGCGGGTCAGCCGGCAGGCTGGTTGACCACGCCCAGGAACAGCGGCAAATTACTGCTCCCGGTGATGGCGAACAGGAAGGGGCGGTCCAGGGTGAAGTCCACGATCTCATCGGGGGGAGGGGCGGCCCCGACCAGCATCAGATCCACATAGGACGCGGCGGTGCAGCCCTCCTCGTCGATGGTTACCCGGGCGGCGTGCTGGGCCTTGCCGACATACAGTGGGCCGTCGGTGGAAGCCCCCAGGGGGTCGAAGTTGGAGACGCCGCCATCAAACACGTCGGTGATGCCCAGGGCCTTCAGGCCCTCGATGAGATCCAGCTGGTCGGATACGTCGAACTTGGGCAGGGACAGGTTGACCCGCAGGAATTCCTGGTTGGGCCACGCGCCCACGTATTCACCCTTCTGTTCATCCCACTTACCGTACTTGTCGGAGGATAGGAACTCCATGGCCTCGCCGCTCTCTACCAGCTCGTCCACGGTATATCCCGCGTCGGGGAGGATGAGCCACATATGATAGCTGCCCGCCTGGAAGCCCAGGCCGATGGCGGAAAAATGCTCCCCCCAATAATACCGCGTGTCGAACCACTCCCCATAGTGCAGATATTCCGTTTTCACATCTCCAGAGGGAGAATGGAACACGCCCTGGGTGTTGTTGTCCGGGTTGAAGGGAGTGCTCCACGCGGCCTTGAAATAGAGGGTGGACACCAGCCCCAGCACTGTGTCCGGGTCAAAGGACAGACCGTCCGCCTGCTGGGTGAGGACGCCACGGGTCTGCTCGTTCACCCAGTCCCGCAGCGCCTGGTCATACCCCGCCGAGCCCATCTCCCCTGCGAAGGAGGAGGCGTAGTAATTGGCCGCCAGGGTGTCCAGGGTGTCCTGGCTGTAGCTCATGTTGTCCCGCAGCCACAGGGAGTTGGCCATGACGGAGATGCCCATGTCGTCGTCCCGATAATAGTTCTGCCACACCACGGCGGCGTCCTCGCGGAGGGTCTCGATGGAGTCCGCCCCCAGCACGTCCAGGATCTGTTGACGGCTGTCCCCGCCGGCGGTCTCCGCTAACATAGCTAAAGCTACGTATAGGTTCAGCGGGGAGTAGACCCGGTTGTCCTCCCCCGCCCCGGTGAGGAACTGGGTGGTGGACGCGGTGATAAAACCGCGGATGGACGTATTCTCCGCCAGCCGGCCCCGCAGGGCCTGCCAGGCGTCCCGCCAGGGCTCAAAGACCTCCCAATACGCGTCGTAATCTATGCTGCCGTTCGCGTCCCGAAAATCATCGAATTCCGGCTCGGGGGGCAGATCAAAAGCCTCAGCTACGGACAGAGCATAGGCGCTGTAGGTCTCTGGGGGCTCGGCGTTCCGGCCGATGGGGGCGCCGGGGCCGTCGTTGGAGAGGACGGCGGGCCCGCCGGCCCGCCCCGGCCACAGGGCGATCCCGCCGATGACGGCCGCCGCCAGCACCGCCGCCACCGCCCCCATCCAGCGGGCGTGGGAGTGCTTTTGGCTGGGCCGGACGGCGTTTTCCTTCAATTCTTCGGGGGCATGGATGCCCTCGTTTGCTTTTTTATAACGCTTCAAAGTTCTACCTCCTCAAGCATATCCCGCAGGAGGGCCCGGCCCCGGCTGAGCTGGGACTTGACGGCGCCCTCCGTCAGATGCAGGGCGGCGGCTATCTCGGCCACCGACAGGCCCTCGAAGTAGTGCAGATGGATGACGGCCCGGTACTTGGGGGGCAGGGAGAGCACCGCGGAGTACACCTCGCGGTAGTCGTCCTCCACGCCCACCTCCTCGGCGGTCTCCAGCGGCACGGTGCGCCGCCGCCAGGGGGAGGCCATCACGCTTTTGCACCGGTTGATGGCGCAGCGGATGAGCCACGCCTTGCGGTGCTCGTCGCTTTCAAACCGGTCCTCATGGCGGAAATAGCGCAAAAAGACCTCCTGGAACACGTCCTCCGCGTCGGGGACGCTGGCGGTGCGGGCCAGGGCCAGCCGCCAAACCATGTCGCCCCAGCGCCGAACCTCCGACGCGCGCTGCTCCTGTGTCAAGGCCATCGCCTTCTTTCTTCCGCGCCTCGGCCGCGGCGCGTTTTTGCCTGTCACTTATAATACCTTGCCGGAAAGGAAAAGGTTGCGCCGGGCCTGAAAAAGCCCGCCGGGCCACGGCGGGCTTTTGAATTCAGTTCTGGGGCGGCTGGGACGCCTGCCCGCCGCCGGACTTGCGGCGGTGGTGGGGGCGGTAGCGCCGCTTGTGGTTGGGATTGGCCTTGGCCTCGCCCTCGGGGGCGGGCTGGGCCTGCCGTTGGGGCTGGGATCTGGGCTGGGACTGCTTTTGGGGCGCGGACTGCTGGCGGGGCTTCTGCTGCCCCTGCTGCTGGGGCGCGCGCTCCTGCCGGGGCTGGTTCTGGCCGGACTTGCCCTGCCCAGCCCGGTTCCGCCGCCCGCCGCCCTGCTTCGGGCTGTCGGGCTGACGCTGCTGGCTGTTCTCCCCCAAATAGCGCTCCAGCACCTCCCCAAGGTCGGCGGGGCCGTCCGCCTTGCGGCCGGAGCGTATCCGCTCCCCCTCCTGGGTGCGCAGCTTTTCCAGCTCGCCCTTGGGGGGCGCGGTATAGCCCTCGGGGCGCTTGCCCTTGCCGCTGCGCACCACCCGGATCTCGTCGGTGAGGTAGGTCTTGGGCTGTTCGGTGGAGTCCTCCAGACGGACCTTCACCTGCTCCTTGAGGAGGTTGACGGCGGACACGGAGCCCACCCCGTCGGGGCACTCCACAAAGGACTCCTGCTTGGGACAGCGCTTCACCGCGTCCTCATAGGCCCCCTGCTCGTACTTGAGGCAGCACATCAGCCGCC
>CAZCFU010000170.1:0-3783 GCA_964498005.1 uncultured Oscillospiraceae bacterium
AGAACGAACAGCTCACCGTCCGGGACATGGTGAAGGCGGTGACGGTGGTGTCCGCGAACGACTGCGCCGTGGCCCTGGCCGAGCACGTGGCGGGCAGCGAGAACGCCTTCGTGGAGCGGATGAACGAGCGCGCCGCAGAGCTTGGCATGGAGAACACCGCCTTTAAAAACTGCACCGGCCTGCCCGCCGAGGGCCACCTGACCTGCGCCTATGACATCGCGCTGATGAGCCGGGAGCTGATCCTGAACCACCCGTCTATCCGGGAATTCACCACCATCTGGATGGATACCCTGCGGGACGGCACCTTCCAGCTGTCCAACACCAACAAGCTGATCTTCTACTATGAGGGGGCCACAGGGCTGAAAACCGGCTTCACCGACACGGCGCTGTACTGCCTGTCCGCCACGGCGGAGCGGGACGGCATGGAGCTCATCGCCGTGGTCATGCACGCCCCCACCTCCAACGACCGGTTTGAGAGCTGCAAAACCCTGCTGAACTACGGCTTCGCCAACTACGCCATCACCCCCGTCTACCCCGACCAAGCCATTCCGCCGGTGGCGGTGTCCCTGGGCACCCAGGACACCGTACAGCCTGTCACGGCCCGCGAATGCTCCATCCTGCTGGAGAAGAGCAAGACCGGGGCTGTCACCACCCAGCTGGAGCTGTGCGAAAACGTGGAGGCCCCGGTGGAGGCGGGCCAGAAGCTGGGCGAACTGAAAGTCCTGGTAGACGGCGAGCAGGTGGACGTCATCGACCTGGTGGCCGCCCAGGAGGTGCCCAGGCTGAGCCTGGTTGGCATCTTCAAGCGGTTCCTGGATTCATTATTCCTTCAAAACGGCTAAAAAACTGCCCGTCTCAGTCTGAGACGGGCAGTTCGTTTATTGCTCTTTCACCAAGGCCTCTCCCGCCAGGTAAATATCCCCCGCGCCTACCGTTAGGATAAGGTCCCCCGGCTGGGCCAGCCGCCTGAGCTTTTCCGTCACATCCCTCAAATCGGGGCAGAACACGCTGCCCGGGATCTTCGCCGCCAGATCGGCGGAGGAGATCCCGATATCGTTGTCCTCCCGGGCGGCAAAGATCTCCGCCAGAATGGTGACCTCCGGCCGCTTGAGTACCTCCACAAAGTCGTCAAACAGCTCGTGGGTGCGGGAGTAGGTGTGGGGCTGGAAGGCGCAGACCACCCGCCGGTGGCCCAGCGCCCGGGCGGTGTCGAACAGGGTGGCCAGCTCGCCGGGGTGGTGGGCGTAGTCGTCGCACACCTCCGCGCCGTTGTACATCCCCTTGTACTCGAACCGCCGCCCCGGCAGGCGGAAGTCCCGCATCCCGTCCTCCACCGCCTTGCCGGGCAGGCGCAGGGCAATGGCGGCGGCAGCGGCGGCCAGCGCGTTTTTCACATTGTGTACCCCGGGCACGGACAGATCCAGATGGGCGTATTTCTCCCCCTGGTACATCACGTCGAAGGAGCCGAAGCCGTGGGCCATGGACAGGTTGGCGGCATGGACGTCCCCCTTTTCGATGCCAAAGGTCATGATGGGCCTTGTCTCGCCCTTCAGCGTGAACATGGTGTTCTCGTCCTCGCAGTTGGCCACGATGAGGCCGTTTTCCGGCACCCGGTCGGCAAATTCCCGGAAGGAATGCTCCACATCGGCCAGATCCTCGAAAAAGTCCAGGTGGTCGGCCTCCACGTTCAAAATCACCGCCACCGTGGGGTAGAAGGATAAAAACGAGTTGCAGTACTCACAGGACTCCAAAATGATGGTGTCCCCATGGCCCACCCGATGGCACGCCTCCAGCAGGGGCAGGGTGCCGCCGATCATCACCGTGGGGTCGGCCTGGGCCGCCATGAAGATGTGGGTGCACATGGAGGTGGTGGTGGTCTTGCCGTGGGTGCCCGAGATGCACAGGGCGTTTTTGTAGTCCCGCATGATGGCCCCCCATGCCTCGGCCCGCTCGAATACGGGGATGCCCGCCGCCAGTGCGGCGGCGATCTCCGGGTTTTCGTCGTGGACGGCGGCGGTGCGCACCACGCAGTCCGCGCCCTCCACGCTCTCGGGCAGGTGGCCGATGACCACCGGGATGTCCAGTGAGCGCAGATGGAGGACGGTGGCGCTCTCCCGCTGGTCGGAACCGGTGACCTTCACCCCCGCGCCGTGGAGCACCTCCGCCAGCGACGCCATGGACACCCCGCCGATGCCCACCAGGTGGGCCCGCTTTCCGGGCTGTAAATAGTCGCGGATGTTCTTGCCTTCCATACTCATTCCCTCATATCATCAACGCGGCCTGCGCGTTTGCAAATTTCGAAGTACTTTATTATATAATGGGTCATAGGAAATTGCAACCTATAAAATTATAATCGGCCCGCCGCCGGTTTAGACGTGTCAGACAAAAAAACAGCCCGGCGGTCATCCCGCCGGGCTGTTTTCCTTTTCAAAACGTAAAATACCGCACGCCGTCCACGGTGCAGATGAGACTCTGGCTGATCATCCGCCGGGTCACCATGGGGAAGCCGTCCGGGTTAAACACCCCGGCCTCCCGGAAGGTCACCGCCCGCTCGGGGCAGTCGGCGCCGCATTTGCGCAGCTTGCGCAAGACATAATTCCTGCGGATCAGCGGAACTGGTACCATCTCTGCTCCCTCCTTGTCACCCCTGCTATTGCCACCGGCTATCCAAAAAATACACGTTCACGTCGCCCAGGTCGCTCTCCGCGTCCAGCTTGTAGGGATAGTTTCCCTTGCGCTCCGCCTTGTCGCCCCGCTTCCGTCCGTTCACCGTCACGGTGCCCAGGCTGCACTCCAGCTCGTACTCGCAGTCCTGCTCATAACAGCCCAGCTGGGCCTCCACCTGGCCCAGGTCGGTTTCCAGGTCGATGTCCATGCCGTCGTAAAGCTCCCCAATGCCCAGGGTCACATCTCCCAGGTTGCTCTTCAGCGTCAGCTTTTTCAGCGCGCGCACCTCGTAGCATTCCACATCGCCCAGCGCCGTCTTGGCCTCGATCTTATTTGCCGCGTACACGTTGCCCAGGAACACGTCCCCTAAATCGGTCTTGACGTCCACCTTCTCCAGCACCGTACCATCCGGCACGGTAATGATCACATCCAGGGAGTGCTTGCCGGTCAGGCCGCTAAAGCTCAGCTGGAAGCCCCCGGATTTCGCGTCCCGGATCTTCAAAACGCCGCCCTTGATCTCCCACTTCAGCTCATAGCCGCCCAGGTCGCCCTCCTGCTGAATGGCCAGGGCGTAGTCCTCACCCTCGCACACGGTGATATTGCCAAAGCTGATGTCCGCTTCAATGCTCTCGAACGAGCCCAGACAGCCGTCCTCCATGGTCCAGAAGCCGCCGCCGAGCGTTTCGCCGTCTATCTCATAAAACACGATGCCGGGAATGGCCTCATCAGCAGAACCAAAGGAGTACTCGTACTCTTCCCCTGTACTGCCATCCACAATAGTGGCCACGTTCAGGGTCTGGACCGGCGTCGCTTGCGCCACATTGTTAAAAACATACCGGCCCAGCCCCACCAGCGCCGTCACGAGGCTGCCGATCAGCGCCACCACTACTACCGCGCACACCGCCAGCACCCAGGGCCACTTTTTCTTCTTGGGGGGCGTCCAGCTCTCAGTCTGCTCCTGGGTGACGAAACCGCCCTCCACCGCCAGCCGGCAGGACAGCGCCCAGGGGTCGCCCAGCTCCCGGACCACCTCGGCCTCCCGCTCCGGGCCGGCCTCCTCAAAGTATTCCGCATAGTAGCGCAGGATGTCCTGCCGCTCCCGCTCGGGCACCCAGC
>CAZCFU010000171.1:0-3754 GCA_964498005.1 uncultured Oscillospiraceae bacterium
CCATCCCGACGGACAATATCTACAATTATACCAACAACAATGACGTCGCGGTGGGTACGCAGTATATTTTCGTGGCGGCGGCCCAGGGAGACCAGGGCTCGGGCTGGTCGTTCGTGGCCCAGTACCCCGTCACCAAGACGGACTTGACGCCGCCTATGATCACGGCTGCCACGTTGGAAACTGATACTTTTAATAAGACGGATGGCATCATCAGCAGCGGAACGCTGACCCTGGTCTTCAGTGAGCCGCTGTACGCGGTATCCAATGTCAGCGGTGTGCAGACTTCCTACCAAATCTGTAACTGCGCGTTAGCGGCGCACGCAGGGGTCGGCAACCCCATCGGCTCAAACGCGGCGGATGTCAAGGATCGGTATTGGGGAGCGTACGCGCTCACCACCAGCACTTCGAACAAGCTTACGATCGCGGGGCAGGCATCGCATACGAATGGCGCGTTGCAGGCGCCGGTCCGGTCCATCGTGCTTACGGTTAAAAACGTGGGCACTGGAGACATAGGCCAGGGCAGTATTACATTCGACGCGGCCTCTATCTGCGACAGCGTGGGCAACGGCATCGGCCGGACTTCGCTGGTCGTGACGGTCAGGCTGGTGAACAATGGCACCGCGGACGCTCCAAACTACAGCTATGTGATCGATATTCCCGCGGCGTGGGACGCCAGACCCAGATAACCGCACAGCACGACCAAATCCCGGGAGCGGGCGGAACCCGCCCGCTCCCACCTTTTTGGCAAAGGAGATCTGATTCATGAAACATAAGCTATTGCGCCGCCTGGGCGCGCTGGCCCTGGCTGTGGTACTGGCGCTGTCCACGGCGGTCACGCCCGCGTGGGCGGCCGGTGAGGTTACGGGCATTACATTGAGCGAGCCCATTCTGTACATGACCAAGAACGACCGGATGACGCTGACTGCCATCGCTCAGCCGTCAGGCGATACGGTCAAAGTAGCCGCGGCATCCAGCGACAGCTCAATTGTTGTGGGCAAGCAGAACGGTGAGATCGTAGCTATGGCCGTAGGTAGAGCCACCATTACCGCAACGTATACGGTGAATGGGGAATCGTTTACCGATACCTGCGAGGTCATCGTCACAGAGCCCGTCACCGGTATAACGCTGCGTCCCGGATCAGCAGAGTTCACACTGAATGTGGGAGAAACGCTGACACTGGTTCCCTTCCTGGAGCCTGCGGGCGCGACGGCAAACCTCACGTGGACTTCCAGCAGTCCGGAGGTCGCCAAAGTGGACGAAGTGAATGGGAGTGGAGTGGTTACGGCGCTCAAGGGCGGAACAACGACTATTACCGTTTCGACCGGCAACGTAACCGCTGAGTGCAAGGTTACCGTTGAAACGCCGGTGGTTACCGGCATATCGCTCCCACAAACAACCACTTATGTGGCTGTGGGAGGATCGGAAAAGCTGACATACACGCTGACGCCGGCGGGCGCGGATGCGAAACTCACGTGGACTTCCAGCGACAAGAGATACGTCACGGTGGATGACAATGGAGTGGTTACGGGGGTCAGCGCCGGTTCGGCCCGCATTACCGCCACAACCACGGTCGGGAACAGGGTGATTTCCGCGTACTGCACGGTCACTGCGCAGGTGAAAACGCCTGCCACCAGCGTGACGCTGGCCCCGGCAGAGCTTAAGCTCAACCCGGGCAGCGACAACAAGGCCCAGCTGAAGGCCACTGTGCTCCCCACCAACTCCACCGACAAGGTGATATGGGAAACTAGCAACCCGAATGTGGCCGATGTGGATCAAAATGGCCTGGTCACCGCCGTGGGGGAGGGTACGGCCACGATCACCGCCACGGCAGGGAACCAGATCGCCCGGTGCTCCGTGACCGTGGGCCCCGTGCCCTATGGCTTCAAATTTATCAATGCCACGGGCAGCGGCTCGGTGCAGAACCTGCAGTTGGCGGACACCAAGGTGGGCGGCACGAACGCGGTGCGTGTTACCCCGGAGCCGGGGAACGCGGTGTTTACCTATGCCAGCGTGGTCTGGAGCGTGGTGAATCCGGATACCAACGCGCCGGATCAATCTGTGGTCAGGGTGGAGAAGTACAGCGAGACCCAGAACTCCACCGGGCGCTATGACGCCAGCGGGCGCTCCGCCCTGGTGACGGTGGTGGGCCCGGGTCAGGCGAAGCTGGTCGTGACCTCCGGCACCGCCAAAGGGGAGTGCATCGTGGAGATCCCGGGTATCGTCCTCCAGGGCAACACGATGACGATACAGAACGGCAAGCTCACCATGAAGGAGGGCGATACGGAAACGCTGAGGATACAGCGCTTCGGCGGCGCGGTCAGCGTCGGCGGCAACATCGTTTGGGTCTCCTCGAACTCGTCCGTTGTGATTGTCGATAACGGCAGGCTGACGGCCCGCAACCCGGGCACCGTCAAGATAACCGCCAGCCTGGGGAGCTATGAGGCCGAAGTGACCGTTACCGTGCAGGAGGACACCTCCGCGCTGATCCAGGGCGGCAGCGTCATGGCGGGCGGCTCCTTCAAGCTGTCCACCGTTGCCAGCCAGCTCAACAGCATCGCCCTGAGCAAGACCGGCAGCGCGCTGAGCTATATCAGCAACCTGTCCGTGGACACAAATCAGGGGATCATCCACGACAGCTACCGTTCCGAGCCGGACACCGGGGCAGGCGTGGGCAGCGGGGATCGCTACTACCTGTCCGGGAACACCGCTCTGGGCCGGAACCCCATCTCCAACCTGTCCTTTGTGGCTAAAAATGATTTCAAGGGTAGCGCTGACATCAGATATTCCGGCTACACGGTTGATAACCAGTCCTTCTCCGGCGTTATCCGGGTGACGGTGGCGGGCACCAGCGACGTGTTCTACACCGCTGTGATCGATCAGCCCCTGTCCTTCCAGGCGGACGACTTCAACCGCATCTGCCAGAGCAAGCAGGGCGGCCGGAGCCTGAACTATGTCACCTTCACGCTGCCCCAGGCCAGCTGGGGTAAGCTCTACTACGATTACAACGGGCCTACCCATCCGGGCCAGGCCGTCACCAGCGGCACCCAGTATTACCGCAGCCGCACCCCCAGCCTGGATCGGGTCAGCTTTGTCCCGTCCAGCACCTGTCCCAGTTCTGTGGCTATCGCCTACCGGGCGACGGACGCCAACGGGGGTACCTACTCCGGGACGGTGACCATCAGCGTCAGCAAGCAAAACGGCGGGGACAGCTCGTCCGACGTACACTTCAGCGGCCTGCGGGGAGAACGGGTGGCGTTTAACGCCAGCGCGTTCAACCTCGCCTGTGTGAACACGATCAACGAGCAGCTGTCCTACGTGCGCTTCGGCTCCCTGCCCGCTTCCAGCGAGGGCACGCTGTACGTCAACTACTGGGCCGCCGGCAGCTATGGCGGCACAGCCAGCGCCAACACCAGCTACTACGTCAGCGGCACGCCCGGCCTGAACACGCTGTCCTTCGTATCCTCATCGACGGCCTCCGGACAGGTGGCGATCCCGTACACCGGTTACGGAGCGAAGGGCACTGTTTACACCGGGACGGTGTACATCGACCTGGACGAGGCCAACCAGACGGGCCTCCGGTACAGCGTGACCAGCGGCAAGACGGTGTCCTTCAACGTCAATGACTTCAACAACGCCTGCATCGCCGCCACGGGGGCCAGCCTGAATTATGTGCGCTTCTCCACGACGCCCACCACGACCCAGGGCTATCTGCGCTACCGCTATATCACCGGCAGCAACTATGGCACTGTGTCCA
>CAZCFU010000172.1:0-3754 GCA_964498005.1 uncultured Oscillospiraceae bacterium
TTCTCCTTGGCGGTGCGCTTGCGATAGTTGTCGTACTCGGCGGCCAGCCGCAGATACTTCTCCGCCGCCTCCGCCAGCAGCTGGCCCTTGTCCTTCGCGGGCTGCTCCGGGGCCTTGGGGGCCTTGGGCGCCTCGGCGGGCTCGGATGCCTCCGCCGTTTCCGGCGCCGCCTCCGTCTCGGGGGCTTCCTGCTCGGGAGCGGGATTTTCCTTCTTCTTTTCCTTAGCCATGGGCTATGTCTCCTCCTTTTCCGGCGTACCGGGGGGCAGTTCCGGCTGACCAAACAGCTTGGACAGTCCGTCCGCCACATAGGACAGCTTGGCGGCCACCTTGGCGTAGTCCATCCGGGTGGGGCCTACCACGCCGATGACCCCCTTCATGCCGTCCCCGATGTCGTAGCTTGCCAGCACCACGCTGGTATCCTTCAGCTCGTCGGCCACGTTCTCCGGGCCGATGAGGATCTTGGTGTCGTCGCCGCTCAGGGCGGGCAGAGCCAGCGCCTCGGCCAGGGAGCGGTCCTCGGACAGGTAGCTCATCAGCTTCTGGGCCTTGCCCACGTCCTGGTACTCGGGGTGATCCAGGATGTGGCTGGTTCCGGCGGTATACACCGCGCTGCGCTCCAGGTCGTCCAGCACCTCCATGGCGAAGGACACCACCAGGGAAATGAGCCCATAGGAATTTCCCGCCGCGTGTTCCGCCACCCGCATCAGCTCTGGGGTGAGCTGATCCAGCGTCTTGCCCACGAACGCGGTGTTCAGCAGGGTGGTGAGCAGCTGGAGCTGGGGCTCACTGAGGTCGGCGGGCAGGCGGAACAGCTTGTTTTTCACCACACTGCTGTCCGTCATCACCACCGCGATAAAGGATACGGAATCCACCAGGATGAGGTCAAACCGCCGGATGGTGAGCCGCCGCACCCCTTCCGCCATGGCGAAGGCGGGATAGTTGGTGAGCTGGGAGACCATGCGCCCCGCCTGGTCGATGACCTTGTCCAGCTCCCGCATTTTGAGGTGGAGGGCATCGTTGATCTGCCTGGTCTCTTCCAGGCTCAGCCGCTGTTCCTCCATCAGCTCATTGACGTACAGCCGATAGCCCTGGGGAGACGGCACCCGCCCGGCGGAGGTGTGGGGCTGCTCCAGGTAGCCCAGCTCCGTCAGTTCGGCCAACTCGTTGCGGATGGTGGCGGAGGATACCTTCAAGCCCGCCATTGCCGCCAGCGCCTTGGAGCCCACCGGCTCCGCCGTCTGGATATAGCTTTCCACCACAGCGCGCAAAATTTTCTTCTTGCGTTCGCTCAGCTCCAAGTCCCGGCCTCCTCTCCAGGGTTTTAGCACTCACTTTATCTGAGTGCTAAAGTTAATTTACCACCACCCCCCCAAATTGTCAATAGGCCAGATGTAAATTAAATGTGAATGGGAGCGCTATGCCAAAAAATCGCCCTGTTTTCGCACATTGAACCTATAACTGCCAGCACCCGTTGTCTGTTTCCGTGCATCGGAAGCAGTTTTGCCCCCGGCCCATGGAAAAAAACCTGTCCGGCGGGCTGGCAGCTCTTGAAATGCGTGGTCATCTGCGCTATAATAAAAGCGCAAATCCCAGCTCGCCCCAAGGTGGGCAGGCTGTGATGATATTGAGGTGATCGCTATGTTAAACGCAATTTCCGGCTATAGCCCCTATTCTACATACGGCGCTTACGGCGCATCTTACGCAAACCGTGCCGCCCAGGGCGCGGACAAGGCCCAATCCGCCCAGCGCTCCCTGGTGATGACCGCCCAGAAGGTTCACCAGCCCGATACCCCCGTCCAGCCCGTCACCCCGGTGCGCCCCATCAGCTCCCAGGAGGATCCCGCCCAGTCGGGCCTGCTGCGCTTTGGCTCCGACCCGGTGGAGATGGCGGTACGGATGCGCATCCAGACCCCCGGCGACACGGCCCAGCAGGCCGCCGACGCCGAAAAGGCCCAGATGCCCAAGCTGCCCGGTGCCAAAGAAGAAGATGCCCAGCAGGAAATCCCCTCCCTGGGCGAGTCCAAGAGCGCCCAGGAGGTCATGGAGGAGGGCGAGTGCCAGACCTGCAAGGAGCGCAAGTACCAGGACGGCTCGGACGATCCCGGCGTGTCCTTCAAAACCCCCACCCACATCGGCCCCGACCAGGCGGCCTCCGCCGTGCGCGGCCACGAGAATGAGCACGTGGTCCGGGAGCAGGCCAAGGCCCGCCAGGAGGGTCGCAAGGTGGTCAGCCAGTCCGTCACCTACCACACCGACATCTGCCCGGAGTGCGGCAAGGTGTATGTCTCCGGCGGCACCACCCGCACCATCACAAAAGCCAACACCGACCAGCAGGCCCAGCAGGAGGATCAGCAGAGCCCCCGCACGCCCGCGGCTGTGGCATAACAGGGACAGCGTAAAAAAGAGCTTCGAGATCAAATCCCGAAGCTCTTTTTGAATTTGTGGCGGCCGATCGTGCCGCTGGAGATAGTCTCCAGAGAGGCGATCGGGCTGCTCCGGCGCAGATGGGCGATGCAGCCCAGGCAGGCCGGAATGAGGAACAGGTCGGCACAGATCCACGCCGCCGGGGAGGCAAAGCAGGCGGCGGTGAACCCGACCACAGGGACGATGAAGTAGCCCACCACGGTGCGGGCCACCATCTCCAGCACGCCCGCCAGGATGGCCAGAGTGCTGAAGCCCATGCCCTGGATAGAGAAACGCAGGATGTTCACCAGGGCCAGGAAGAAGAAGAACACGGTGAAGATGACGATATACTGGGAAGCCAGGGGCACCAGCAGGTCCAGCTGCGGCTCCTCCGGGCTGAGGAAGAGCATAACGCTCTTGGGGGCCAGGAAGAACATGGCCGCAAAGGTGATCACGGAATAGCCGAGACCCAGCAGTGAGCAGGCGCGCACGCCCTGATCCAGCCGATCCAGCCTGTTGGCCCCCACGTTCTGGCCGCAGTAGGTGGCCATGGCCGCGCCCATGGCGTCGAAGGGACAGGCCAGCAGCTGAAACACCTTGCCGCTGGTGGCCACGGCGGACACATAGAGACTGCCCAGGCCGTTGACGGCGGTCTGCATCACGATGGAGCCGATGGCGGTGATAGAGTATTGCAGCCCCATGGGCAGGCCCATGGCGCACAGGCCCTTGCAGGCCGCCCAGTCAGGCTGCCGCTCCTCCCGGGTCACCCGAAGGATGGGGAACTTTTTCACCATATACACCAGGCACGCGATGCCGGACACCGCCTGGGACAGCACCGTGGCGACGGCGGCCCCGGCCACCCCGGCGCGGAAGATCAGGATGAAGATCAGATCCAGGGCGATATTCAGCGCGGCGGACAGGGCCAGGAAATACACCGGCGTTCTGCTGTCCCCCAGGGAGCGGATGATGCTGGCCAGCAGATTATAGAGGAACACCACGGGGATGCCCATAAAGATGATAAAGATATAGGCGTTGGCGTCCTCAAAGAGGTCGGCGGGGGTGTTCATCGCGGTCAGGATATCCCGGCAGAAGATGCCGGTGGCGGCCGTCAGCACCAGGGCAATGGCGGCGGACAGATAGGCGGCGTTGGCCACATACCGGCGCATCTGGGGATAGTCCTTGGCGCCCATCCGCTGAGCCACGGGGATGGCGAAGCCGCTGCACACACCCAGGCAGAAGCCGATGACGAAAAAGTTGATGGAGCCGGTGGAACCTACCGCGCCCAGCGCCTGGGCGCCCAGCAGCTTGCCCACGATCATGGCGTCCACCAGGTTGTAGAACTGCTGGA
>CAZCFU010000173.1:0-3741 GCA_964498005.1 uncultured Oscillospiraceae bacterium
GTGAGCAGGTTGGGGTTCAGGGCGATGATGTAGGCCATCGTCATGAACGTGGTGAGACCGGCCACGATCTCGGTGCGGACCGTGGTGCCGTTCTCCTTGAGCTTGAAGATGTTTTCCATAAAAAACTCCCTCTCCAGTATTTCCTTCAGTAAAATCGGGGAGGGAAAACAAAATCAGCCCGGAAACGAACCGTGATTCCGCGCTTTTTTTGACCGGTAGTTGCCGGATAGGCCGACAGTAGAAACTCGGGACCCATTTCGCCCCAATTATACCGAAGGATATTGAGTTGACAGGAGGATAATACCATAAATCCGGGCGGAATTCTACAGTTTTTTTCTTTTTCGAAAAACTTCATTACATTTTGACAAGAAGAGACGGGAATAGTATAATAACTCTCGTATAAATTACAACGCGGAAGCGCGAAGCTAAATATTTTATAAGGAGAGATGATCTGCTATGACCTATGAAATGACCGTAGCGGGGCTGAAGCGCCAGCTGCCCCTGTGCCCCATCAGCGACACCCTCATGATCGGCGCCTTTGTCATCTTCGGCGACGTGGAGCTGACCTGCGCCTGCGCCCGGGATCTGCTGAAGATCGCCCCGGAGTTCGACTACATGGTGGCCCCCGAGGCCAAGGCCATCCCCCTGGTCCATGAGATGGCCCGGCAGAGCGGCCGGAACGACTATTTCCTGGTGCGCAAGAAGAAAAAGGCCTACATGAACGGCGTGTTTGAGGCGGTGGACCGCTCCATCACCACCGAGGGGGAACAGAAGCTGTACATGGACGGCGCGGACGCCAAAAAGATCCGCGGCAAGCGCATCCTCATCCTGGACGATGTGATCTCCACCGGCGGCTCGCTGGCGGCGGTGGAAAACCTGGTGGAACAAGCGGGGGGCACCGTGGTGGGCCGCATGGCCATCCTGGCCGAGGGCGACGCCGCCAAGCGGGACGACATCCTGTTCCTGGAGCGTCTGCCCCTGTTCAGCGCCGAGGGCGATCCTCTGTAACAGGCGTTCGTTGTCCGCCATTCTATGGCGAACGTATATTCTAAATTTGAACAAATTAAAAATTTTTGTTCGATTTTTCGAAAACCACTTTACATTTTCCAAAGGCCATGCTATGATGTCAATGTAAGAAACGGTCCCCCTGTTTGGGAGGAGGGAGGCCGGGTTCCCCGTCATGTATTCTAGAAACGAGGTGTCAAGTATGAACCTATTGAAACGGCTGCTTCCCCTGGCCCTGGCCTTGACGCTCCTGGCCGGCTGCGCGTCCACCGGCAACGATATATCGGATGACGATATCTACACCAACCGTGTGGAGCTGCAGGAGATCAATATCGAGGACGAGGCTGTCGCCATGTCCGACGCGCCCGCCGCGCTGAGCACCATGCTGCTGCCCGAGGCCTCCGGCGTAAAGGTGGAGAAAAACAGTCGGGCGCAGATCGACTACTCCAACATCAAAGATGGCTATGTGATGGTCAAATGCTCCTCCACCGGCAAAAAGTTGATGGCGCAGGTGTTCGGCCCGTCCTATTCCGTGAACGAGACCAAGTACACCTATAACCTGAACGCGGATGAGTGGACCACCTTCCCCCTGTCCGACGGCAACGGCAGCTACAAGGTGACCGTGTATGAAAACACCTCCGGCAAGTCCTATGCCGCCCTGCTCACCGCCACCTTCAACGTGACGCTGGATGACGAGTTCGCCCCCTTCCTGCGGCCCAACCAGTACGTGGACTATGTCAACGCTCCCAAGGCCGTCGCCAAGGCGGCAGAGTTGGCAGGCAATGAGACCGACCCGCTCAAGCTGGTGCAAATCGTCTACGACTACGTGGTGACCAACCTGACCTACGACAAAAAGCTGGCCTCCACCGTTAAGAGCGGATATCTGCCCGTACTGGACGACGTGCTGGCCAAGAAAACCGGCATCTGCTTTGACTACGCCAGCCTGATGACCGGGATGCTGCGCAGCCTGGGCGTGCCCTGCAAGCTGGTGGTGGGCTACGCCGGCTCAGCCTATCACGCCTGGATCAACGTCTGGTCGGAGGAGACCGGCTGGGTGACCGGCGCCATCTACTTCGACGGCAGCGCCTGGCAGCGGATGGATCCCACCTTCGCCTCCTCGGGCAAACAGAGCTCGTCCATCATGAAGTATATCGGCAACGGGAAAAACTACAATCCGATGTATTTGTACTGAGGCCGCGGATAAAAATTTAAAAAACCTCTTTACGAATGAATGGGTTTGAATTAAAATGGGTCTGTGGATACCACAGACCCATTTTTTATGATGCATAGCGCCATAGTGTGCAGATTGGAGCATTACATGAAACATAACAGTATTTCTCATGGGGAGCTGTCCTCCCTGTGCCTAGAGCTGTCCATGCTGTTCCACTCCGGCGTGGGCACAGGGGACGCCCTGACCCTGCTGGCGGAGGAGAGCGACCCGGCATACCAGACCATGCTCACCGACATGGCCAGCCGGGTGGACTTCGGCTCCACCCTGTCCGCCGCCATGCGGGAGTCAGGCCGATTCCCCGCCTACGTATGCGGACTGGTGGAGGTGGGCGAACGGGCCGGACGCACCGAGGAGGCCCTGTCCGCCCTGGCCCGGTACTACGAGCGCCGCGCCCGGCTGGATCGGCGGATCAAGAGCGCCCTGCTCTATCCGGCGGTGATGCTGCTGCTGATGCTGGTGGTCATCGGGGTGCTGCTGATGCGGGTCCTGCCCATTTTTGACGATGTGTACGCCTCCCTGGGCGGGCGTCTCACCGGCGTGGCCGGCGGCCTGCTGACCCTGGGGCGCTGGCTGGACGGGGCGATGCCCGTGCTGTGGGTGCTGATGGCCGCCGTGACGCTGTTCCTGGCCGCGTTTGCCGCCCTCCCCTCCTTCCGGGAGAAGCTCACCGCCCTCTGGCGCAACAGCCACGGCGACAAGGGCGTGGCCCGGAAGATGAACGACGCCCGGCTGGCCCAGGCCCTGTCCATGGGCATGGCCAGCGGGATGCCCGTTGAGGAGGCGCTGGAACTGGCCTCCGGCCTGCTGGACGACGTACCCCAGACCAAGGAGCGCTGTCTGGAGTGCCGCGCCCGGCTGGAGCAGGGAGAACGGCTGGCCGCCGCCATGCGGGGGAGCGACCTGCTGCCCTCCCGGGCCTGCCGCCTGCTGGAGCTGGGCCAGCGCAGCGGCACGGGGGACGCCGCCATGGAGAAGATCGCGGACGACCTGTCTGAAGAGAGCGAGGCCGCGCTGGAGGATCGGGTGAGCCGGGTGGAGCCCGCCCTGGTGCTGGTGTGCTCCATTTTGGTGGGGCTGATCCTGCTGTCTGTGATGCTGCCGCTGATGCACATCATGTCGGCCATCGGGTGACGGGCCATGAGGAAGCAGAAAGCCCCCTGGGGGGCCTTACTCCGCGCCCTGCTGCTGCCCGCGGTCATTGTGGCGGTGCTGGTGTTTTTCTCCACCGCCCTCAGCAGCATCGAAAGCGGCCGCGGGGAGGAGAACAGGCGGCAGCTCGAACAGGCCCTGCGCCGGGGCTGCGTGGCCTGCTATGCCGCCGAGGGGATCTATCCCCCCGACATCGACTACCTAAAAGAACACTACGGCGTCCAGGTTGACGAGACGCAGTATGTCGTGTTTTACACGGCGTTCGCGGACAACCTGATGCCTGACATCACCGTTCTGGAGCAGACGCCATGAGACGAAAGCAGATCCAACATCATATCGACGCGCTGATCGCCCTG
>CAZCFU010000174.1:0-3735 GCA_964498005.1 uncultured Oscillospiraceae bacterium
TCGGTCTGATCCAGGGGGCTGACCACGTCCCGGGCGGTCATGGCATACACCACCACCCCGTCCTTTTCCGTCTCCGCCGCCACCAGAAGCCCGCTGTTCACCGACACCCAGTACCTTTCCACGCCCCCCAGGGGGGCGTGGGACTCCACGTACACGCAGGGCTGTCCGTCCCGCTCCACGTACCCGGCGGCGGTGATGTCCTTTTTGTCCAGATCCAGCACATCCTCATAGGTGGGCAGGCGCTGCATCAGGTCAGCGGTTTTCCCGTCCACCGGGCCGGAGTACACCGACCGCTCCGTATCGTACCACAGCCAAAGCGTCCCCTCGCCCACGATGGAGTGTTCCACCGCGCCGGAGCTGAGGGTGGCCGAGGCGCGGACCCATCCGGCCTCCTCCCACACCTGGGCGGTGACAGTGCCCACCGATTCCCCGTCGGCGGCAAAATACTCCACCGCCACCGTGCGGCGGTAGCTCTTGTACCGCTCCAGATCGGCGATCAAGCTCTGCACCGTCTGGGGGGCGACCTCCACCACCACGCCTTCCATCTGCCCGCTCTCCTCCCCCTCCGGATCCACGCTCTGGGAGGCGTCGGGGTCGGGCAGCTGCAGATGGGGGGTGGGGGCCAGCAGGTTGAAGAAAAAGCTGTATCCCACAGCCACCAGCACCACCGCGATGATGACCACCGCCATTACCGTGCGTTTTTTATCCTCCAACTCCGGCCCCCCTCTCCGTGGGATGTTATGTCAACTCTTGAACGGCTCCGGCGGCTGGGTCTGTCTGCCGAAGTGGTACAGGATGCCGTCGACAATGCGGCGGCAGGCTTTGCCGTCCCCGTAGGGGTTAACAGCGTGGGCCATCTCCTGGTAGGCGGCGGGGTCATTCAGAAGCTCGTCCGCCAGCTCCACGATGCGGTCATAGTCCACCCCGGCCAGCTTCACGGTTCCGGCCTCCACGGCCTCGGGCCGCTCCGTCTCCTTCCGCAGGACAAGCACCGGCTTGCCCAGGGCGGGGGCCTCCTCCTGCAAGCCGCCGGAGTCGGTCATCACCAGATAGCTCCGGGCCATCAGGTTGTGCATCTCCTCCACGTCCAGCGGGGCGATGAGATGTACGTTTTCCATGTTGTCTAGGTGCCGATGGGCGCACTCCCGCACCACCGGGCTGAGATGCACCGGGTAGACCAGTTCCGCCTCGGGGTGGGTTTTGGCGATGTGGGCCAGGGCGGACATGATGTCCTCCATGGGCTGGCCGTAGTTCTCCCGCCGGTGGCAGGTGACCAGGATCACCTTTCTGCCCTCGTAGTCCAGGTCGTTCAGCACTTCCTCGTCAAAGGTGAACCAGTTCACCACCGTGGTCTGGAGGGCGTCGATCACCGTATTTCCGGTGACAAACAGTCCGTTCGTGATACCCTCCGCCTCCAGATTGCGGCGGTTGCTCACCGTGGGGCAGAAGTGCAGCTCCGCCAGCCGCCCCACCATGGAGCGGTTCATCTCCTCCGGGAAGGGGGAGTATTTGTCCCAGGTACGCAGGCCCGCCTCCACGTGGCCCACCGCGATCTGCTGGTAAAACGCCGCCAGCGCCCCGGCAAAGGTGGTGGAGGTGTCCCCATGCACCAGCACCAGGTCGGGCCGCACCTGCAAGAACACCTTCTCCAGCCCCAGCAGGCACTTGGAGGTGATGGTGGACAGGGTCTGGCTCTGCTCCATGATGTCCAGGTCAAACTGGGGTTTCAGCCGGAAAATGTCCAGCACCGTGTCCAGCATCTGCCGGTGCTGGGCGGTGACGCAGCAGATGCTCTCGATCTCCTCCCGGCTCTCCAGCGCTTTCACCAGGGGGGCCATCTTGATGGCCTCTGGCCGGGTGCCAAAAATGGTCATGACCTTCAGCTTATTCATGGCTGTCCTCCCCTTCGTCCGCCGATCCTTCCGTCTGTTCCGGCTTGTCGTGGGCGGGGCCCGCCAGGAACACCCGCCAAGCGATGGCCGCGGTCACCCCCATGGCCAGCAAAAACACCATAGCCTTCTGCGCGCCGCCCGCGGTGAGCACCACGGCGGACAGGCCCAAAATGGCGGAGATGACGTACAGCACACCCACCGCCTGCTTCTGGGAGAAGCCCATGTCGATGAGCCGGTGGTGGACGTGCCCCCGGTCAGGGGCCATGGGGCTCTGACCCCGGGACAGCCGCCGGATCACGGCAAAGCACTCGTCGAAGATGGGCAGGCCAAGCATGAGGAAGGGCACCACAAAGGAGATGATGGTGTACTGCTTGAACATCCCCTGCACCGACACGACCGCCATAATGAAGCCCAGGAAGGTGGAGCCGGTGTCTCCCATGAAGATCTTGGCCGGGTTGAAGTTGTAGGGCAGGAAGCCGATGCAGGCCCCCACCAGCGCCGCCATCATCACCGCCACATCCAGCTCGCCGCCCAGCTCGCCGCCCAGCTCTCCATCCAGCTCGCTGACCAGCAGGGCGATGACCAGCATAGAGGCCGCGCTAATGGTGGACACGCCGCAGGCCAGCCCATCCAGCCCGTCAATGAAGTTGACCGAATTGGTGATGGCCACGATCCAGATCACGGTGACGGGATAGGCCAGCCAGCCCAGCTGCCACACCGGGTTGGAGCTGAAAATGTTGGGGTTGGACAGCACGTCGATGCGGTTGCCCGCCGCCACGGCGACGAGGGCGGCGATGATCTGCACCAAAAACTTGGGCACGGCGGGCAGGGCGTAAATGTCGTCTAAAATGCCCAGCACCACGATGATCACCGCACCCAGCAGCATCCCCTTCTTCTCCATATCCAGGGGGACAAACAGCAGCATAGACACCACAAATCCGAAAAAGATGGCCAGGCCGCCCATGCGGGGTATGGGATGGTCGTGCATCCGCCGGCCATCCTTGGGCACGTCCACCGCGCCCATTTTGACCGACAGCGCCTTCACCAGCGGCGTGGACGCGAAGGCCACCATGCCCGCCAGCAGCAGCGCCAGCAATACGTACCAGATATCCTGGGACGCCAGGATGGTTCTAAAATTGTTCAACTGAATTTCGCTCCTTTGGGATCGGCCGGCGTCGGTTCAGCCCGCCGTTCCCCGCGCGCAGCGCGTTTTCTCTTATCGGGGCAGGAAGCCCACCTTTTTGTAAACCTTGCGCAGGGTCTTGTTGGCGATATACTCCGCTTTCTCCGCCCCGGCGCGGTAGACGCCCTCCAGGTACGCCTTGTCGCCCAGCAGCCGCTCCGTCTCCTCCCGGATGGGGCGCAGGGTCTCCACCACGGCCTCGCCCACGGCGGGCTTGAACTTGCCGTAGCCCTGGCCGTCGAACTCGGCTTCGATCTCCTCGTAGCTCTTCCCGGTCACAGAGGAATAGATGGCCATCAGGTTGGCCACACCCGGTTTGTTCTCCCGGTCATAGCGGACGCAGCGCTCGGTGTCGCTGTCGGTGACCGCCCGCTTAAACTTGCGGGCAACGTCCTCCGGCCTGTCCATGAGGAACACACAGCCCTCGGGCTGGGATTTGGACATCTTGCTGTCCGGGGTGCTGAGGCTCATGACGCGGGCGCCCACCTTGGGAATGTAGGGTTCGGGCATCTTGAACACGTCGCCGTATATGCCGTTGAAGCGGCCCTCGATGTCCCGGCAGATCTCCACGTGCTGCTTCTGATCCTCGCCCACGGGGACATAGTCCGGCTGATAGAGCAGGATGTCCGCCGCCATGAGGCAGGGGTAGGTGAACAGGCC
>CAZCFU010000175.1:0-3633 GCA_964498005.1 uncultured Oscillospiraceae bacterium
CGGTCTTTTCGGCCTCGGCCTCCATGATCTTGGCCTGCTTGGCGGCGTCGGCCCGCAGGATGGCGGACTGCTTCTCGCCCTCGGCCACCAGGATCTGGGACTGCTTCTGGCCCTCGGCCTGGAGGATGGCCTCGCGGCGCTCACGCTCGGCGCGCATCTGCTTCTCCATGGACTCCTGAATGTCGCGGGGCGGCATGATGTTCTTCAGCTCCACGCGGTTGACCTTGATGCCCCAGGGGTCGGTGGCCTCGTCCAGGATGGCCCGCATCTGGGTGTTGATGTGGTCGCGGCTGGTCAGGGACTGATCCAGCTCCAGATCGCCGATGATGTTACGCAGGGTGGTGGCGGTCAGGTTCTCAATGGCGCTCATGGGGTGCTCCACGCCGTAGGTATACAGCTTGGGATCGGTGATCTGGAAGTACAGCACGGTGTCGATCTGCATGGTGACGTTGTCCTTGGTGATGACGGGCTGGGGATCAAAATCCACCACCTGCTCCTTCAGGGACACGGTCTTGGCCACCCGCTCGATGAAGGGCACCTTCAGGTGCAGGCCCACGCCCCACACGGCCCGGAACGCGCCCAGCCGCTCGATGACCACGGCCTTGGACTGCTGAACCACCTTTACGTTGGACGCCAGGATACCCAGCAGGATGATGATGACGAGCAGGACGATGATGGGGCCCACGATAGCCCCTAAGTCGACGGCTCCGGCCAGTGCGAATGTTTTCATTTGATTACCTCCTCAAAATTGCTTTTTATTGATTGGCGGGTCACGCCAGGGTTACCAACTCTTGGGCTCGCCCGCGACGGCAGGGGCGGCAATGGGCTCCACGAACACCTTGACCCCCTCGATGCGCAGCACCCGCACCCGGGTGCCGGCGGCGATGACGCTGTCGTCCTGGCTCCGGGCAGACCAGGTCATGCCGCGGATAATGACCGCCCCCTTGCCGTGGATGTTGTCGATGTCCTCCGTCACCTGGGCCTCCGCCCCAATGACGCGGTCGGCGTTGGTGGGCTCCACCCGGTCATTCAGGTGCCGCTTGGCCAGGGGGCGCACAGCGGCCAGGCACAGCAGGCTCACCGCCAAAAACAGGGTGATCTGGATCCACACCGGCCCGCCCAGCAGCGCGGTGATGAGGGCGCACAGCGCCCCGGCCGCGAACCAGATGGAGGTCAGCCCCACGGTGATCGCCTCGCTGAGTGCGAAGAGCAGCAGCAGCACCAGCCAGATGATCTTCTGAATGGATTCCGCGTCTAAATTGAACGGCATACTCCACAACTCCTTTCTCAGTGCTCTTCCAGTGTACCACAAACAGGGACTGGGGGGAAGAAGTTTTTCGCATATATTTTCATATTATTGTTGCCAGCGCTTCCATTTTACATTATACTGAAGAAGCGCGGAGAAACGGTCAGCGAGGGAGCTTGGACTGAAGCGAGGCAGTCCTTTGGACTGCCGGGACCAGTCGTTCGCCAGAAGGGCGAATGACGGTCCCTCGTGAACTGGCCTGTGGGCCGTCATTCGGCGGGAGTGTCATTCGGCTGTGCCGAACGACCGCTCCGGCAGTCTTCGACTGCCTACCGAGCGGCCTGACCGTTTCGCAGCGTGACACCGCTGAAGCGCGGAGCCATCCCCTGTCTGTGACATGATACTACACCCTTCACCAAGTGGAATGTCAAGGGTTTTGTAAAATTTTTTGAACGGAGCTTTTTATGGGAGAAACCTTACAGTTTGTCATACCCGCCCTGATGGGGGTGGAATCCACGGTGGCCTATGAGCTGAAAAAGCTGGGGCTGTCCCAGGTGAAGGCGGAAAACGGCCGGGTGCTGTGCCAGGGCGCCCCCGCGGACATCCCCCGGATCAATTTGAATCTGCGCGCCGGGGCCCGTCTGCTGCTGTGCCTGGGGTCTTTTCAGGCCCGCTCCTTTGAGGAGCTGTTTGAAGGCTGCGCCGCCCTGCCCTGGGAGGACTACATCCCCCGGGAGGGCCGCTTCCCGGTGAAGGGCTACACCATCAGCTCCCAGCTCCACTCGGTGCCCGCCTGCCAGTCCATCCTGAAAAAGGCGCTGTGCAAAAGGTTGGGGTCGGTGTATGGTTTGTCGGAGCTGCCCGAGACCGGGGCTTTGTACCAGGTGCAGTTTTCCATTTTGAAGGATCAAGTCACGTTAATGTTGGACACCTCCGGCGACAGCCTGTACAAGCGAGGCTACCGGGCCCAGAACATGGGCGCGCCCCTGCGGGAGACCCTGGCGGCGGCGCTGGTGTCCCTGTCCCGGTATAAGGGGAAGGATCCCTTTTGCGACCCCTTCTGCGGCTCGGGCACCATCCCCATCGAGGCGGCGCTCATCGCCAAAAACCGGGCCCCGGGCTTGAACCGCTCCTTCGCCGCCCAGAAATGGCGCTGGCTGCCCTCTAAGCTGTGGATGGACGCGGCCGACGAGGCCATGGATCACGAGTTCCACGGCTCCTATGACATCTGGGGCGGGGACATCGACCCCGCCGCCGTGGAGCTGTCCCGCCACAACGCCGAGCTTGCCGGAGTGGAGGACACGGTGCGGTTCGAAGTTGCGGACGCGGCCAAATTCCACCGGGACGAGCCAAAGGGGAGGGTGGTGACCAACCCGCCCTACGGGGAGCGCCTGCTGGAGAAGCAGGAGGCGGAGGAGCTGTACCGGGCCTTCGGCAAAGCGGCGCTGAAGCTGCCAAAGGGCTGGGAGGTAGACGTGCTGTCCTCCCACACCGAATTTGAACGGACCTTTGGCCGCCAAGCGGATAAGAAGCGGAAGCTCTACAACGGCATGATTAAATGCGATTTGTTCATGTATACAAGAAGCGTGGAGAAGCGGACAGCGAGGGAGCTTGGAGCCGTTAGGCCGCAAAGCGGCCCCAGGCCTAAACCGCGCAATGCGCGGCCCACGGCGGAGTGAGGGTGAGCGCAGGGCGGCACAGCCGCCCGCAGACCAGCCCGAATCGCAGCGAAAGCGACCGAGCGCCCTGGCCGCTTCGCAGCGTGACAACGGTATATAACCCCCGATGGGATACAGAGAGAAGAAGGAGGGATGGGCCATGCGGCACATCTTCATCATCAACCCCACGGCGGGAAAGAAGAAGGGCACCAAGCTGCTGGAGGAAAACATCCGGAAGCTGGACGTGCCCTATGAGATCGTCCTGACAAAGAAGGCCGGCGACGCCCGCCGCGTCGCCCGGGAGGCGGCGGAGAGCGGCGACGAAGTGCGCGTCTACGCCTGCGGCGGCGACGGCACCCTGAACGAGGTGATAAACGGCGCGGCAGGATATGACAACGCCGCCGTCACCAACGTGCCCATCGGTACGGGCAACGACTTTTTGAAGCTCTTCGGCAAGGAAAACAAGGCCCGGTTTACCGATTTAAAAGCCCTGTCGGCGGGCCCCCAGGCCGCCATGGATCTCATCGACTGCAACGGCCATCTGGGCCTCAACACCGTCTGCGCCGGCCTGGACGCCCGCATCGCCGCGGACAAGGACAAATATAACGGCCTCCCTCTGGTCAGCGGCATCGGGGCCTATGCCATCTCCGCCGTGGCCAACGCGCTGTTCAAGAGCATCTCCCAGCCCATGACGGTGGACATGGGGGACTTCCACTACGAGGGGGAGGG
>CAZCFU010000176.1:0-3631 GCA_964498005.1 uncultured Oscillospiraceae bacterium
ATACCTGTTTACACTGCTGGGAGCGGTGCCCACCATTATCGGGGGTCTGCGGAGTACATCCATGCCGGATCTGCCCCCAAGCCCAACGGCGGCTTCCGCGGCCCAGGAGAGGGATACATCAAAGACCGAATTCTACCCTGGGAATATCCCGCAAATGCGTGCTCTGCGCCTCAGCGCCTCGGCGGCCATGTTTGTGGGGCTGGTTCCGACGATCGCGCTGATTCTCTTGGGTATGTCCAACGGTACCTCTGCCACGTTCATATTGGCAGCGCTGGGATGCCTGGCCAGTGCGTTGGTGATGATGGTTTTTGCCCTGCCCAATGTCCGGCTGTGCTATGACGCCATGGCTGTGATGGTTCGGGTGGGGGGTACAGTATGGAAGGTAAACCTCACTGCGTTGAATACCGCCGATACATACCGCTTTACCAAGAAAAACGGAGCTTTCCGGGCCCTGCGCTGGGACATTTTGCATCCGGAGGAGCAGGAGCGGGCCAAGGCATCCATCCTGCGGGCCATCGAGCTGCTGACCAGCGGCCAGGTGATGGCGGGCAGCGCCCTAAGTCTAGCGGTGCTGCCTTTGACCGGCTTGCAGATACGCGAGGAGACAAAGTGGGCCTGGAAGGGCGTCTATTCTGCCGGGGGCGGCAAGGAGAAGAAGATCACCATTGCCAAGGCATTCCCCGGATTTACCCCTGCCCTTGGTATGGAGCCGGTTCAGAGCCCTGTTTCAGCCCGTTGGAGTCTGTTGGGTGTTGGGTTGGCGCTCACGGTGGTACTGGGGCTTGTGGGTGCCGGGATCGGACGTCAGATCGACGGTCCTGGGCTTCATGGCGGCCCAAGCCCCTCGGCCCCTCTGCCGACCCATACCGCGCCGTCTCCCACCGAGACCCCTTTCGACCCCTTGGAGCAGTTCCATGTGGGGACAGAGCTGGGATATTCCTACACCGCCGTGGGATACATCAGGGCTCCCAATGGGATGTTCGGAGCAGGTGCTTTTGTAGATGCCCACGTTCCCTATAGCGAGAAACCGGAGTATTTGGACAGGGGGTACACCATCCGCTCCGCGGCCCATGGCATGGAGGTGACGGTGACCATCGCCCAGCCCTACGAGGACGCGGCGGCGGTGGTGAACGCGCAGTATGAGCTGTTCGAGAGCACTGGCGCGGACATCTATGAAGCATCTGAGACGCAGTACCTTGAGGAATACGATATCGCCGTTAAGCAGGTGATGTATTTTGAAAACGATCGGACGATCGTCCGTATCGCGGTGCTGTACGCGGACTACAAGCAGGATGGGCATTACCTCAACGCCTGTATTGTCTACCAGCCGGAATTGATGGACGAGGAATACCCGGAGCTGCTGGCGGAGCTCAGCGACGCCTACGCGCTGAACCTGCCGGAAATTGAACCCATGGAAAGCGGCCAAATTTAATTGAGAAAATAGGAGGAAACAAAAATGAGCTTTGTGAAAAAAATCAGCCGTGCCGGGCTTGTCCTGATGATACTTGGTGTGGCGTGCCTGTGGATTTCTTTGGGCGATACCATCATCTCCTTCAAGCAGGCCAAGGATTTTGAGGATGTTTTGGATGGGGATGTGGCCGCGGGGGACCATGTGGCGGGACAGGTACTCTTCCTGCTGGATCCCTTTGCCAGTATGCAGACTTGGACGGAGAACTCCAAAACCCACACCACCACGGCGAAAAAGACCTCTTCCCAGTACTATGTCCTGCCCGGTGGGGAGGGGTACATGGGGCTGACCATCGGCTCCAAGAACTTCTCTGCGGCGAACAAGCTGGTGGATCAGACCTATGACTTTCTGACCACCGGCGTCATGCCCACAGAGGAGTTGATCACCGACGCCCGGGTGGTGGTGATGGACGAGGAACTGGCGGAGATGTTCCGGGATGAGATGAAGGAGTATTACGGCTATACGGATCAGGAGCTGGATGATATTGGCCCCTTCCTGATGATAGAGCCCCGCGCCTTTAACACCATCCGGGCCTTCTGCGGCGCGGGTGCGGTGCTCCTTGTGGCGGGCGTGATTGTCGTTATCCTGCACTGGCGGAAGGTGAGCGCCCAGATCCGAAAGGCCAAGGAGGAGGCCCCTGGCCCCGACCTGGACTGACGCGGAGAGGCGCGGATCATGGCAAATACGATTTATACGGATTCGCAGGAGCAGTCGGTCTCTAAGGGGGGCGGCTCCTCCTCCAAATGGGGCAGGCTGCTCTTCACTGTGGAGACGGATCGGAAGCGGATCGGCCTGGAGATTTTGATCCGGGCGGCGGTGTCCGTTTTTGCGGTGTTCCTGACCTATTCCCGGGGGGATGGGCTGATGATCCCCACTCTGGTGGCCTTTGCGCTGTTCTGCGCGTGGCCACTGCTGCACATGGGGGATCAGATGGAGCTTTATCAGAACGGCATCTCCTACAAAGGGGAGCTGTACGCCATCGGAGCAAATACCCGGGTCGTCTGGGAGAACCGCCGCGGCTGTTTCCTCCCCATTACCTGGCTGAATGTGGGGGGAACCACCCGCCGGATCAATGTATCCTTTATGAAAGACGCGGAAAAACTGTTCAACCGCGCCTATAACAACGCGATCTATGAAAAAGGGGAGTAAAGACAGATGAAACTGAGACAGATTGCCCTTGCAACGGAATGGACGCCGGGGAAAATCGCCCTTGTGGTGGGCGTTATTGTGGTACTGTTCATCTTCGTCACGGTGCGGGAGCACATCAACACGAAAAAGGGCGAGAAGGGCGAGGATATTGCCAAGATCCGGGCGGTGCTGAAGCGGCTGCTGCCGGATTATGCCGACTATACCACGGCCTACGCCTTCCATAAGAACAAGGTCTATCGGGGCAGGAGCACGACGACGACCTACTACCACTACGCCATCGCGTTCAAGCCGGGGGCGCTGTACGTACTGCCCATCAAGTACAGCGGCGGCGAGGTCAGCTGGCAGGGCAACGGCGCGCTGCTGACCAAGGACAACCTGGGCAAGGTGGAGCATGACAAGCTGGGAACGGTGCTGTTCGGCCTGGACGGCAAGGAGCTGTGCCGGTTCAATGTGATGGCCGGGTATACCAAGCAGGACAAGTACGAGCCCTTCAACATCCAGCAGAAGGCGGAGTGGGAGGCTTACAAAACCTTCATTGAGGGCTTTGTCCGGGAGGTCAACGGAAACTGACTGCCAATATGGACGACGGCCGCCCGTTTTGGGCGGCTGTCGTTTTGATATTCGGAATATCCGCTTGACAAGCGGCGGAAATGTGATAAAATAAAAAGGCTATGACGGAGTTAAGTCCAAAGCGCGGCGCGCAAGCGAGAGGGGAGAGTGGAAGCCCTCGCGCCAAGCGGCTGGACGCGCCGCTCCCGAGCGTTCCCGGGATGACCGGGGCGTGGGTCCGCGTTAAGGACGCAATGAGACGCGCCGTTTCGGCGTAAATCAGGGTGGTACCGCGGATTTCCCGCCCCTGGCCAATGCCGGGGGCGGTTTTTGTTTGGAGGTACTGAAATGCCCCGATGGGGGCAGAGTCTGTGTCTGCAGTGAAATAATCAATCAATAAAAATGATAAATTGGAGGTAATTCCCATGTACGATCCCAAGCCCTACGGCCTGAACGAGCTGCGGG
>CAZCFU010000177.1:0-3630 GCA_964498005.1 uncultured Oscillospiraceae bacterium
GTCCCGGTGGTCATCATCGAGGCGGACGACCGCAAGGTGATGGAGATCGGCCTCATCGAGAACCTCCAGCGGGAGGACCTGAACCCCATCGAGGAGGCGGAGGGCTACCTCTCCCTGCTCACCGACTTCGGGCTGACCCAGGAGGAGCTGGCAAAGCGGATGGGAAAGTCCCGCCCCGCCATCGCCAACGCCCTGCGGCTCACCGCCCTGCCCCCCGCCGTGCGGGAGCTGATGATGGACGGCAGGCTGACCGCCGGGCATGGCCGGGCGGTGCTCATGGTGGAGGGGGAACAGGCCCAGGCCGCCTTCGCCCAGAAGATCGTGGACGAGGGGTGGAGCGTCCGTCAGGCGGAGGCCCGGGCCAAAAACTTCACCCTTCTACCCCCTGAGGATCTGCCGCCCAAGGACTCCCCCGACCCCAACAAGATCTATATCCAGGCGGTGGAAAAGGAGCTGTCCCAGCGGCTGGGCCGGAAGGTATCCATCCACAACGGCGCGCGAAAGGGCCGGCTGGAGCTGGAGTTCTACAATGTGGACGACCTCAACGACCTGCTGGATCTGCTGGAGCGGCTCCGTCCGGCGGAAAAGGCCCCGCGGGCCTCAGAAGGGGGCGGTGAGGGATGAGCGAAAAACAAAACTCCGGGGCCCCCACCGAAACCCAGCCGTCAGGCGGTTTCGGCGGGGAACGGAGGGACAGCGAAGCGAGTGAGCAAAGCTTGTCCCGACGTGTTTCACGTGAAACATCCACCCCGCCCCAGCGGAACAAGCCCTCCTCCTTCTACGTCTACCTGGCCATCCTGTTCGGCGCGGCGTTCCTCATGCTGCTGCTGGCCTACTTCGTCCAGCAGCGCAACAACGACACCGCCTTGAGCGATCTTCGTTCCACCACCGCCGCCACCCGGCAGGAGTTGGTGGAGGACATCCAGCGGCTGGAGGAAGAGAACCTGGATTTGGTGGAACGTAACGAAGCCCTCAGCGTTCAGCTCAAAGAGCTCCAGGAGGAAATTGACGACCTGTTCAAGCAGGTAGCCACCGAGCACCACGCCTATGTGGAGTGCTACGACCGATTCGAGGTGTTTACGCAGTTCGCCCTTCTGGAACAGGCTCTGCGGAACCAGGACTGGGATACGGCGGTCAGACGGGTTCGTGCCCTCTGCTCCGGGGTATTGGAGCTGGACAAGGCCCGCTACGAGCTGCCCGGAGAGCCTCCCTTCGACCCCCAGGCGCGGCTGACGGAGATTATCTCGCTGCTGGAAAAGGAAGGGATTTTGGCCCCGGGAGCGGTCGCTGTCCCCGAGGCCAATGCGTCAGACGGCTAAGGGCCTCCCGGAAGGTGGGACATGAATGGACGAAAACAAATCCCCCCAGGATTTTCTCAACGAGATCTTTGAAAAGTCCCGGGAGCCCGAGCCGCCTATACCTCAGCCCCGGTTTGAACCGCCCGGGGATGACGACCCGCCCCCCGCTCCCCCGCCGGAGAAAAGCAAGCGCTCCTCCTTTTACGTCTACCTGGCCATCCTGTTCGGCGCGGCATTCCTCATGCTACTGCTGGCCTACTTCCTTCAGCGACGCGGCAACGCCGCCCAAGCGGAGCTGCTGGGGCAGACGGAGGAGGAAAACGCCGCCCTCCGGGCTGAGAATGAGCGGCTGGCCAAACGGCTGGAGAAGGAGCAGGCCCGCGGCGTGGAGCTTGAGCAGACCTCCGCGCGGTATTGGGAGGATTATTTGTGGGAGCTCCAATGGAACGACCACTCCAACCTTCTGAACTGCCTGGAGCGGTTCGTCGACGCGGGCGACTACCTGATGGCCTCTGTCATGATTCAGGACATTGATGTGATGTTTAACCGGCACAGCGCCGGTTGGAACAACCAAAACCTGACCCCGGCCCAGGAAAGGCGCTATCTGGAGCTGCGGGACAAAGTCCTTCACGGCGGGGCCTGTATGTACCGCTCATGGGGGCCCACCAGCGAGGGCCTGGAGGACCACGCCGACGAGGAGGACTGGGGCGGCCACTATGTGGAGGCGGTCTATATCGCCGATGGGGTGTTTGACCAGAAAGCATTGGACACCGCGGGGCCCCTGTCCCTCGTGTTCCGTGAATACGCCATCAGCCCCGCATATGCCGCGCAGGCCATCGAGATCGAATTTGGGCCGGACATGGACGGTATGGAGGTTTTGAACAGCGGAGCGTTTAAACCCTCCACCGTGGAGCTGTTTGAGGAAATCAAGGCGGATCTTCTGGAGCGGGGCTACCTGGAAGAGATAGACGGTGTGCCGCGTATGTCCCCCTCGGCCCGTGAGATGATCTTTTCAAGTAAAACACCGGAGGGATGACCCATGGACGAAAACAAATCCCCACAGGATATCCTCAACGAGATCTTTGAAAAATCCCGGGAGCCCGACCCGCCTATACCTCAGCCCCGGTTTGAGCCGCCCGGGGATGACGACCCGCTCCCCGCTCCCCCGACCGAGGAACCCACAGGAAAGCGCGGGACGGAGACCGCCGCGAAGCTCCTCCCCTGGCTGGGCGTGGTGCTGGGGGCCGCCCTGCTGATTCTGGGCGTCTGCATCCTCCAACTGGCGCGGATCAACCACCGGCTGGACGGGCTCCAGGAGGCCGTGGAAGCGGTGCGGAGCGTGGACGGCCTCCGAAAGGAAAACGAACAGCTCCAAGAACAGCTCGACCAGGCGGAGGAGAACAGCGAACAGCTCCAGCAGGCGCTTGATGACACCAACACACGGCTTGGCACGATGTCCGCTCGAAAGCGCCGCCTGGACTACCTGTGGTACATGGGGCAGTTCATAGATCATGGGGACTACCCTATGGCGGCGCTTGCTGCCGCGCTGTCCGCCCAATCGTATTTCCCCGACGGCGTTGTTCTCGGTCCGCAGGTCGTGTACCCGACCCCCGAGCAGACGGCGCGGTACCGGGCGTACACCCAGGAGCTGATCGACCGGGGCTATTTGGAGACAGCGCCCGCGTTCACATACGGGGATCGCATCGAACTGAGCGAAATTCCCGATGCGTCATCCCTGGTCTTTCCCGATCAATGGGATCCGGAGCAAAATCCCGATATGGCGGCGCTGGGCATCCTCTGGTGTGCCATGGATCGGTACTACGTGCTGGACGATCCAACCACGGCGGCGCAGTGGCTGGTGGAATATGAGGACTATCCCATTTATGAAAAAGACAGTCTTTTCTATGAAAACCAGGAACTTTTCCTCAGCGAATTAGAAACCATCCCCCTGTCCCAGCGCATCCTGGACACCGCAAGCGAGTACACCGTCCAACTGTATGAGCGGCTGATCCAGGGCTTGATGGAAGAAGGATACGTGGTGGAACGGGATGGCGCCCTGAAAATTGGGAAAAGAGAGGGCACCGACTTGTACTATGTCCTCCCCTTTGTCCTCCCCTTTTACCCGGCCGGCGGCTACCTCTATGGCGAGATCCCTCTCTATGGCGAAACCCCGGTGAACTGACCGAAGCGGATAACCCCCACGACTAAACACAATGAAAAGGTGATAAAATCATGTTAGACATCAAATTCCTCCGGGAGAACCCGGAAATCGTCAAGGAGAACATCAAGAAGAAGTTCCAGGACGAGAAGCTCCCCCTGGTGGATCAGGTCA